>NZ_JBSFPX010000114.1:0-22905 GCF_053588415.1 Mycobacterium sp. NPDC003449 | reverse complement strand
GCGGGTCAAGGAGGAGACCGGTGCCGGGCTGAACACCGGGCTCATCCGCGCCCTCGGGAGCGCACGGCGCCGATGTCGAGGCCCAGCACGACATGTGGGCGACCCATCATCCGCCTGGTGAACAGGAAGGCGACCACGGCGAACACCCACACCAGCGCGAACGCGGCGATCGCCAGGATCCCGAAGAGGCTCGAAGTCGTCATGTCGGTCCCCTCATCGCTGCCGCAGTGGACGTTGCCGGATAAAGGTGGGCCACCAGAACCACGGGCCGAGGAGGCGCAACAGGCACGGCACGATGAACGAGCGCACGATCAGCGTGTCGAGCAGCAGGCCGATGCACACCGTCGACCCCACCTGCCCGATGGTGCGCAGATCGCTGATGAGCATCGCCAGCATCGTGAACGCGAACACCAGGCCCGCGGAGGTCACCACGCCGCCGGTGCTCCCGAGGGCGCGGATGAGCCCGGTGTTCAGCCCGGCACCGGTCTCCTCCTTGACCCGCGAGATCAGCAGCAGGTTGTAGTCCGAGCCGACCGCGACCAGGATGATGAAGGTCAGCGGCAGCACCAGCCAATGCAGGTGCAGGCCGATCAGGTGTTGCCACACCAGTATCGACAAGCCGAACGCGCCGGCGTAGGAGAACGCCACCGTCCCGGGGATCACCAGGGCCGCCACCAGACTGCGGGTCAGGTAGAGCATGATCAGGAAGATCAGCACGAATGCGGCGATCGCCACCACGAGCAGATCCGACATCGCGTACTGCTTGATGTCCTTGTTGTTGGACCCGGCGCCGCCGATGTAGATCCTGGCTCCGGCCAGCGAGGTCTCCTTGAGCGCGGCCTTGATCGCCTCGGGGAACTGTTCGACGTGGTCGATGCCCTCGGGGCCCATGGCGTTGCCCTCGTGGGTGACGATGAACCGGGCCGCCATACCGTCCGGCGACATCATCAGCTGCATGCCGGTTTTGACGTCCTCGTTGTCGAACGCCTCCCTGGGGATGTAGAAGAAGTCGTCGCTGCGGGACTGGTCGAAATCGTTGCCCACGTTGATCTGGTCGTAATAGGTCTGGTCGGTCTGGGTGGACTGCAGATGTGCCGGGCCGTAGTTGTTGGTGATGACGCCCAGCAGCGCCCGGCTGTCGCCCATCATCCGCTCCAGTTGCGAGATCATCTGTGGCAGCAGCCGGTCGACGGCCTCAAGCGAGGTGACGGCGTTGGCGATCTCCGCGTCGAGGCTGTCGATGCCGTCCAGCGAGTCGAACAGCGAGCGCATCGCCCAGCACCCCGGAATGTCGAAACAGTGTGGCTCCCAGTAGAAGTAATTCTTCAACGGCCGCAGGAAATCGTCGAGATTGGCGATCCCGGCGTTCATCTCGTCGGTGACCTGTTTGAGGTTCTCCATCGTGAGCACCGTCGAATGCAGTTCGTCGGACAACTTCTGGGTCAGGTCGATCACCACCGAGAGCACCTTGACCGACTGCGCCTGGACCTCGGCCTGCTTGTCGGTGTTCTCGTTCTGCCGCTCGGTGAACGGCAACTGCTGGCCGCTTCCGCTGCCCTGGGTGGTGAACAGGTACGGAATGGTGGCGTGCTCCAGCGGCCGGCCCAACGGTCTGGTGATGCTCTGCACCATGGCGACCCCGGGGAGCCGGATCAGGCTCTTGGCCACCCGGTCGAGCGAGATGAAGTCGGCCGAGTTGCGCATATCGTGATCGGATTCGATCATCAGCATCTCGCTGAACAGCTTGCTCTGCGAGAAGTGCCGGTCCGAGGCCTCGAAGCCCAGATTGGCCGAGGCGTCGGCCGGTTGGTAGGTGCGGTCGTCATAGCTGACCCGGTAGGTCGGCACGAAAACCGCTCCGATCATGACGACGGCGCAGCTCGCTGCGAAGACGGGTTTGGGCCAGCGCACCACGCTGGTCCCGATCCGCCGGTACAGGTGGCCCTTGGTCACCCGCTTCGGGTCGAAGAGGCCGAACAGGCTGCCCAGCGTGAGGATCGCCGGGGCCAGGGACAGCGCGGCCGCGATGGTGAACAGCATGCTGATCCCGACGGCCGGACCCATGGTGTGGAAGTAGTCCAGCCGGGCCAGGCTGAGGCAGTAGCAGGCCCCCGCGATGGTCAGCCCGGACCCGATGATGATGGGCGCGACGCCACGATAAGCGGTGTAGTACGCGGCTTCTCGGCTCTCGCCGGCCTGCCGGGCCTCCTGATAGCGGCCCAGCAGGAAGATGCCGTAATCGGTTCCGGCCCCCAGGGTCAGTGCCACGACGATGTTCACCGCGAACGAGGACAGCGGGATGATGCCGTAGTGCCCGAGGGTGGCGATGACGCCCTTGGCGACCAGCATCTCGATCAGGACGCTGACCAGTGGGACCAACAGGGTGGGCAGTGAGCGGTAGACGATCAACAGCATCACCACGATCAGGATGATGGTGAGGATGGTGATGTTGTTCAGGCTCGAGTTGGCGATGGCGAGCGTGTCCGAGGCCAGCGGCGCGGCACCGCTGACATAGACCTTGAGGCCCGGTGGCGGGGTGTCGTCGGCGATGATGTCGCGGACGGCCTGCACGGAGTCGTTCGCCTGGAGCTGGCCGATGTTGCCCGCGAGCCGCAGCAGCACGAAAGTGGCTTTGCCGTCGACGCTTTGGGCGCCTGCCGCGGTGATCGGCTTGCCCCACAGGTCCATCACGTACTGCACATGCTCGCTGTCCTGCTTGAGCCGCAGCATCAGGTCGTCGTAGTAACGGTGGTCGCCGTCGTCGAGTGGACGGTCGGCCTCCAGCACCAGCATGGTCAGGCTGGTGGACGTGGACTCCTGGAACTTCTCGCCGATGCGCAGCATCGCGACCTGGGACGGCGCATAACTGGGGATCATCGATCCCGCGAGTTGCTCGGCCACCCGTTCGACCTGCGGGATGAAGGTGTTGGTGCTGATCGCGAGCAGGCCCCAGAACACGATGATCGGCACGGCCAGGACGCGTACAGTCCGGGCGAAGAAGGGTTTGTTCGACCGGTGGGTGCTCATGCGGACTTCACCCGGCAGGTGACGTCGGCATTGGCGTGCACCGATGATTGTTCATCGCGCACAACGTCGTTCACCAGCATCCGGCAGCCGACCTGGCCGCCGTCGACCTGTGCCGAGATGCTGCCGGAGACCACGGTGAGGGTGGTCGTCTCGGTGTGGGTCCATGGCAGGTCGGTGATATCGACCCGGTGCGGGTGTCCGTTGATATCGACGTAGCTGAGGATGCCGCCACTGCCGATGGAACCGAACAATTCGTAGGTGAGCCGCTTGGGGGTGAACTGCTCGGGGGCCTGGGCGACCGGGACCGCGGGCACCGGACCCGGCTCGGAGAACTGGTGCACCTTCCAGATGCACAGCGATCCGGTGGCGAGCGCGATCACGGTGACCAGCGGGAGCCACCCCTTCTGGAGAAGGCTTCGACCCCGGGGGCGTCGGTGCTCTCGATCGCCGGGCTGACTCGCAGGCTGCTCCACGATCACGATCGCAACATATATCCCGTATAGGATGCAACTTGGCGGACTCGTAAATTACTTTATTAAAGCTCGGGCACGACAACCTGGGCCGGGGCTGTCATACGACTGTGAGTTTTCTGTGCGGCATTGACATAGTCCGGCAAGGCGTGCAGGCGGTTCAATTCCTCATGAATGTGGCTGCCACCGGAATTGTCCGGCTTGCTGAGGCGTTTACCCACATTCTGGGTCAGGGCCAGACCGCGCGTAATTACATCATGTCGATGATATAAATACGGTATGAGTGCTACCCCCAGCGACGCCGTCGTCGACGCCGTCGTCGACACCGTTTCGATGATGATCTCGTCGAGCACGGATTTGATGTGGCGACACCTCATCGACCGCAACGGTCTGAGCCCGAGCGCCGCGCTCGTGCTCAACCGGCTGAACCGCGAGGGACCGATGCGGCTCACGGCGCTCGCCGATGCCGAGGACGCGAGCCAGTCGGGTATGACGCAGCTGGTGCAGCGCATGGAACGGCAAGGGCTGCTGGAGCGTTGGGACGACCCCGACGACGGGCGGGCGTGTCTGGTGGCGGTCGGCGAGGCGGGCCGTCAGCTGTGGAGCGAGCGGGAGTCCATCCGCAACCAGCGCATCGCCGACCTGCTGGCCGGGCTGTCGCAGGATGACCAGACGGCGCTGTGGCTGGCCGCCCAGGTCGCCGTCCGACTGCTCGGCCAGATGCGGGAGAGCGCCGACGCGCGGGCAAGCGCCGATGCCGAGGGCGCCGAGGCAGTGTCTAACGCTTGACAGACACCGGCGGGCTGCCGCATGAATGATCCAGGTCACACTCCTGCAGCCCGCGGGTATTTGGAGAAAGCGAGCCGCTGTGCACCCAGTTGATCCGAAGGTATCGCCATGACCTCGCCGAACAGCTACGCGGACGGTGCGTACCGCATCATCGGCCGCCGGCTGCTCCCGCTGTTCCTGATCGGGCAGCTGCTGATGAACATCGACAGGTCGAGCATTTCCTACGCCGCCCTGCAGATCAACGAGACCCTGGGCATCACCGCCGAAATGTTCGGCCTGGCCGCAGGAATCTTCTTCGTCGGGTATGCGCTCTTCGAGATTCCCAGCAATCTGGCCCTGCAGCGGGTGGGTGCCACCAAATGGATCGGGACCCTGGTTCTCGGCTGGGGTGTGGTGACCGCCCTGCAGGCCTTCGTGCCCAACGGCGAGACACTGGTCGTCCTGAGATTTCTGATGGGTGCCTTCGAGGGCGGGTTCACCCCCGGCGTCATCTACACGATCACGCTGTGGTTGCCGTCCGCACAACGCGGCCGGGCACTGGCCACGACGCTGCTCGCGGTGCCGCTCGCCGGGATGATCGGCGGCCCGCTCGCAGGCCTGCTGCTCGGGTTGCAGTGGCTCGACCTGCAGGGTTGGCAGTGGTTGTTCCTGATGGCCGGCGGATCGACGATGGTCTTCGCGCTGGCCTGGTTCCGGCTGGTGCCGGCCGGGCCGCAGGACGCGGCATGGCTCACCGCCGGGGACCGGGAGGCCCTGCAGCGCAACCTCGACCTCGAGCGCAGCGCACAGACCCTCGATCCGCACAGCAGCGCCAGCTTCGCCCACGCCCTGCGGACCTGGCCGGTGTGGGTGTACGGATTCGCCTACTTCGCCATCTGTGTGGGCTACTTCGGCATCTTCTTCTGGCTGCCGCAGATCATCCAGAAGGGATTCGCCGAGGTCTCGACGCTGGAGAACGGACTGCTCGCGGCGATCCCGTTCGTCATCGCGATGATCGCCATGACGGTGCTCGGCCGCAGCCAGGACAGAACCGGGGACCGGCGCGGGCATCTGTCCGCGCTCGGGATCATCTCGGGGCTGGCCCTGGTCTTCAGCCTGCTGAGCTCGTCGCACGTCATCGCGTTCGCGGCGATCTGCGTGGCGGTGGCGTGCGCGCTGACCTTCATCGCCCTGTTCTGGGCGTCGCCGATGAGCGTCCTCACCGCGACGGCCGCTGCCGGTGGTATCGCGCTGATCAACAGCCTGGGCAATGTGGGCGGATTCGTGGGTCCCTACCTTGCCGGCATTCTCGCCGGGGAATCCCACGAGTTCGGCAGGGCCACGGTCTTCTTCGCCGCCATGCTGCTGATCGCCGGCGCGATACCGATAGTGTTCCGCGCGCTGTTCCCCAGCCTCGCCCAGATCGCCGAACGCACCGAACGGGCGCGCGAATCGAACCCAGGAGGCCGGGCCACGGTGCGGCAGGCGGTCTCGGGCGAACCGCACTAGCCGGGAAACGCAGTACGTGCCACGCTCGGTGCGGAGCGCCGTGCGAATCCGTGCTCCGAAGGGAGGCCACCGGCGGTGAAACCGTTCCTCAGCAGCGCAGATCTGGATATCACCCGGTTCTTCTGCGGGGCCACTCCGGTGGCGTTCGAACCAGGAGCCCGAATCGCCGATGTCGACGTGCTCAACAGGCACGCCCTGCTGATCACCGCGGGTGTGATCCGGATATCCATCCTCACCGCGAGCGGGCGTGAACGCCTGCTGTTCTACGGCCCCGCCGGATCGATCATCGGCGACTACTTCACTTTCGGCGACCCGGCCGAAGTTCCCGTGGGCACCCAGGTGCACGCGATCTCGGCGGTCGAGGCGTTGAAACTGCCGCAGGACCGGCTGCGTGAAGCCTGCGCCAAGGAGCCCGACGTTCTGCTGGGATTACTCGGCTGGGCCTACGGCAAGATCGGTGCGCTGATCGATCAGCTCGAGGTGGCGACGTTCCGTGACACCGCGGCACAGGTCGGGGCCCTGCTGGAGGCTTTTCACGCCGAGAACCGACGTACCGGGGACGCCTGCACCCTGCTCGATCTGACCCACCAGGCCATCGCGTCGGCGACGGGCCGGACCCGGGTATCGGTCACCTACGCGCTCAACAAGATGCAGCAGGCCGGGGTCATCGCGCTGCGCCGCGGTCACATCGACGTGGTCGACCCCGTCCGGTTGAGCCGGATCGCGACCGAAGGGCTTGGCGAACAATGACTTCCGAGCATTCGGCAGCCACTGTCTAACGCTTGACAGACATCGCCGGGCCGCCGGGGAATGATTCGATTCACCCCTTGCAGCGGACTCCAGAAAGCGATGAACTCAGTGCACCCAGCCAGTGTGACCCTCGCCGACGGTGCCGTCAGCGTCCTGCACATGCCCGTGCGGCTGGATGGCCGGATCGCGGCCTATCCGTCGCACCTGCGCGGCGAGGCCGTCGTCAACATCTACCTGCTGAGGGAGGGTGACTCCGCGCTGTTGATCGACACCGGGTTCAGCGCACATGAGGACGACGTGCTGAGCTGGCTGGCCGGGCAACTGCCCGCCGATCACAGGCTGGGCGTAATCACGCTTCGGCAAAGCGAATTCGACTCGGTATGCAATGTGGTGCCGATCGTGAACCGGTTCAACGTCACCGAGGTGTTCGGCGCCCAGTCCCAGGGCATGATCTGGTTCGGCTTCCGACCCGACCGCAGACTCGACGGCCGGGCCGAAACAGTGCCGTACACGGTCATCCGGCAGGACCCGATCACCTTCCTGGGTGATCCGGCGCGGCCGGTCGAGGTGATCCAGCCCGCGCTGCGGTTGCTGACCACACACTGGCTGTTCGACCCGTCGTCGCGAACCTTGTTCACCTCCGACGCTTTCGGACATCTCGACGGGATCAGCCCCCGGAACGTCACCGTCGGGGAGCTCACGACCTATCTGGTGAACACCCGCTACTGGTGGCTGGCCGGGGCCCGTACCGGCCCGATCATCGACTGGCTGGACTCGGTATTCGCCACCCGCAGGGTCGATCGCATCGCGCCGGCTTACGGACCGCTGCTCGAAGGTCCGGAGCTGAGATCGACGGTGCAGGCCTACCGGGGTGCACTTCGCGAGCTCGCCGACCGCCGTTCGGCCGCACCCGAAATGGGAAGAGTCCCGGCATGACCATCTCGGAACCTTCGGCCGATCTCGCCGGTGCCGTCGGGCCGGTACCGCTGCCCCGTGAGCTCGCCCCCGGCATCTTCTGGCTCGGCGGGTGCCTGCGGCAGCCGTACAAGGGACAGGTCTTTCATTCCTACAACTCGGTGTATGTCATTGCGGGCGAGCAGAGATCGCTCATCGTGGAAACCGGATTCCCCGGCGATATCGATCTGATCGAAGGCCAGCTCGATGAGCTGACACCGCGGATCGCACCGATCGAATACGTGTTCGCCACCCATCCCGAGACCCCGCACGCCGGCGGCGTCGGACGCCTGCTCGCCAAATTCCCGGCAGCCATGGCCATCGGCGGCGTTCAGGATCTGCATCTGGTGTTCCCGCAGTTCGCCGACCGCATCCAGGTGCCCACCGCGACCACGCTGACCTACGATCTCGGTGGGCGGACCTTCACCATCGTCGCCGGCGTGATCCGTGACCTCATGCCCACCTACTGGGGGTTTGACGACGACGCCCGCGCATTGTTTCCCGGCGACGGATTCGCCTACAGCCACTACCACACCGACGGCCATTGCGGACTGGTCGCCGAAGAGGCGACATCCCTGGATCTCCCCGACATGACCGCTCTGTTCGCCGGGCTGGCCCTGTACTGGACGCGGGTGACCGACGTCGAACCCTATCTGGCCGAACTGGATTCGCTGATCGACCGGCTGGGGGTCCGACTGATCGGTCCCACCCACGGGTTGCCGATCACCGATCTGGCTCGGACGGTACCCGCGGTACGCGAGGGATTCCGGCTGGGGGCCAGCACGTAATGCCATGCACATCCGACAGCCCCGATAAGGAAGGTTCACAATATGCGTGACGGACTATTCATCTTCGACAACGTCGTGCACATGTACGACAACAAGCCGGACAATCTCAACCCGTCGGGCGAGCTGACCGCCCGCAACCTCATCGGTATGGGCGAGCTGTTCTCGAACGCCAAATACCCTGCCAACGACCACTTCCTGGGCGAGGAACTCAGCGTCGACGAGGCAGGCCGGATCCTCTTCGAGGAGTCCGACACCGATATCGCCATGGCCCAGACGGTGCCGCTGTTCGGCTGGTGGAAGGACGGGTTCTCCCCGGTCCGCCGGCAGTACGCGCTCAAGGAGGCCTATCCCGATCGGGTGCTCTTCTGCGGCGGTGTCGACCCGCTGTACCAGGGCATCGACGGAGCGTGCAACGAAATGACCCGGCAGGCCGAAGAATACGGAGCGGTGAGCTTCAAGTTCTATCAGGCCCACGATCACTCGCTGAGCTGGAGCATCGACGACCGCAAGATCGCCTATCCGCTGTGGGAGAAGGCACTCGAGCTGGGGGTCAACAATGTGCAGTTCCACAAAGGGGTTCCGTTCGGCACCGAGCGGATGGAGGATATGCGGCCCACCGATATTCAGCAGGCCGCGATCGACTTCCCTGAACTGAACTTCATCATCCATCACCTGGGCGATCCCTACATCGACGAGTCGATCAGCATCGCCTCGCGCAACCACAATGTCTGGCTGGCGCTGTCGGCGTGGATCAACATCTATCCGATCATGCCGCGCGAGGCCCTCAAACGGCTGGGCAAAGCTCTGATGTACGTCGGCCCGGACCGGCTGCTCTACGGCTCGGAAGCGTTCGTGTGGCCCAATGTTCAGGGCTATATCGAACTGTTCATCGACCTTGAGATGCCCGAGAGCCTCCAGGAGGACTACGGATTCCCCGCGATCACCCGTGATGACAAACGCAAGATCCTCGGTGAGAACTACGCCGGGTTGCTGGGGATCGACGTCGGGCAGACGCTCAAGGCGATCCACGGATCCGACGATCGGACCCCGTGATGGCGATGTCCAGATCGTCGAAAACCTCCGACATCCGGTCGGCCGTCGAGGAGGCGATCACCCTGCACCTGGGGCGGTTCCTGGATTCGCACGGCGGTGCCGTCGGCGCGGCGTCGGTATCGCCCGACGGTGACGTCGTGCTGGAGTTCGAGGGTGCCTGCCGCGGCTGCCCCGCGGTGGCGGCGACCTTCTACAGCAAGGTCGCACCGCTGCTCAGACGGGTCGACGGGGTGCGCAGTGTCAGCGCGCCCAACGTCAACGTCTCGGAGGCGGCGGTACGCCGGTTGCTGACCGTCTCCGGGCCGTCGGGGCAACCCGGGACGCGGACCAGCCCGCGCGCGGACCGCGGTTCGCACGCCACACCGTTGCCGATACCCGTCGGCAACCAGCGACCGGAAGGTGACCGCACCCGATGACCACGAACCGCGTCTACCAGCAGCACGCCACGATCACCGATGCGTTCGCGGATGAGCTGCTGGAGGCCGCCGTCGCCAAAGCCGGTTCGATTCAACAGCGTTCGGCCATCGCGATCGTCGACGCCGCCGGAGAGTTGAAAGCATTCCGCAGAATGGACGGTGCGGCCACGCTGGCGGTCCGGATTTGTCAGGACAAGGCGTACACCGCGGTCGCGTTCGGGATGGCGACCCATGTCTGGCACGACTTCATCAAGGATGACCCTCCGCTGCGCGACGGTATCGTGCACACGCCGCGCCTGATCGTGTTCGGTGGTGGCTACCCGATCACTGTCGACGGGCACCTCATCGGTGGGATCGGGGTGTCGGGCGGGCACTACTCCGAGGATATGGAGGTGGCCGAGGCGGCGCTCGACCTGGTCGAGGCCGCCACGCGCTCAGAGCAGCAACGGGCCCAACAGTGACAGAACCAGCACGACGAGTCCGCCGCCGATGCGCGACGAAATGGAAAGGAAGGGCAGCAGTTCGAGACGGTTGGAGGCACCCAGCACGGCCAGATCGCCACTGGACCCGAAGTCGGCGAGACCCAGTCCACCGGAGATGGCCGATTCGATGAAGTACAGGTTGACCAGCCAGCCGATGAAACCCGCCGCCAAGGCGGCGACGATGACGACCGCGACGGTGGAGATCATGTAGACGGGATCGCCCAGCAGGGTGATGATCTGGCGGAAGTCGATGGCCACAATGCTCACCGACACCAGGATCGCGGGGATGAAGGCGTTGGCGACCATCCGGTACCAGAGGTCGGCCGCGTTGACGATGACATCCGGGATCGGCAGGAAAATCTTGGCCACCGTGCACAGGATGATCAGCACGACGTAGGCGTGGATCGACGGCAGCAGGCCGGCCAGGGCGTTCGAGACGACGAAGAGCACACCGGCGGTGAAGAAGCCGATGATCGTGCTGTTCACCGCGTCCACCGGCGCTACCTTGGGCTGTTCGGGTTTGTCGAGACGCGTTTTGGTGCTGGCCAATTCGCCGTCGCCGTTGAAATTGCGGAACAGCTGGGACCGGCGGCGCCCCATCCAGGCCAGCAGCCCCGCGACGACGATGCAGACCGTGTTGGCGACGACGACGGCAGGCACCAGCTGGGACAGGTACTGCTCGGACGATCCACCCGAGTTGGTCGCGATGAGTTCCGAGATCGGGATGGCCCCCGCGGCGACACCGCCGCCGAGGACCGGCCCCACCACGAAGAACAGCATCTTGCCCGCGCCGTACCCGGTGAGGTAACCGATGACGCCGAAGAGACTGAAGCAGATGGCGATCGTGGCGACGATGGGCAGGATGACCCGCGAACCGGCCTTGATGAGCAGCGACCGGTTCATGCCGAGGATGCTGCCGACGATCAGTGCCGCGACCACGAACTCGCCGAACTCCGACAACTTGTAGAAGTCGGAGATCGCGGCGGCGGCCTGATCGGGCAGCAGGTCGTAGGTGTGCAGGACCGCCGGGACCAAGATCGCGAGGATCACGCCGCCGCCGATCTTGTTGAACCCGGGTATCGCGTTGCCGATCAGCATGAGCAGACCGCCGATGGCCATCGTGATGGCGAAGCCACTGGTCATTCCCGGCGCGGGCGTGGCGAGATAGGTCAGGGCGATGACGGCCAGCGCGGCGGGAATGAACCACTTGAGGGGCAGCCCGAGCGCCGCGTTCATTTCCTGCTTGCGTCCACCGCCGGCCTGTTCGGCGTCGGCTCGGCCCTCGCGAGCGTAGGTCATCGTGCTCCTTCGAATCGTGGCGATCTCGGCCGAACCCTATGTGGCCCGAATCACCAGTGTCAACCCAAATGTATACATGTGGCTTCGCCGATTGAGTCGGCGGCGGTTGGGTCCGGTTTGTCGACCGAATCCGATGCGCGACGCTAAACCTCAGTTAAACACCGTGTTTAGCCGTTCGTTAGGGAGTGGATGGCGCCTCGTGTCGCTGTCGGCGACTTGACCCGCCGGCGAGTCGAGGAGGTAAAGTGCATACAACAGTTCATTTCAGAGAGAGGCGTCAGATGTCGCAGCGAGACCCGGAACATCCCGCGGGCGCCACCGGGCCACTTGCCGGACTTCGCGTGGTCGAGATGGGCCAACTGATTGCCGGCCCCTTCTGTGGGCAGATCCTCGGCGATCTCGGGGCCGAGGTGATCAAACTCGAACAGCCGGGCACCGGGGATCCGCTGCGGGTGTGGGGACAGAGCCTGCCCGAAGGCGAGTCGCTGTGGTGGTCCGTCGTCGGGCGCAACAAACAGTCCGTCACCGTCAACCTCCGGACGCCGCAAGGACAGGCCATCGCCAAACGCCTGATCGCCCAGTCCGACATCGTGGTCGAGAACTTCCGCCCGGGCACCCTGGAACGGTGGGGGATGGGATATGACGAATTGACCACCGAGAACCCGGGTTTGATCCTCACCCGGGTCTCCGGATTCGGCCAGACCGGTCCCTACTCGTCACGCGCGGGCTACGGTGCGATCGGCGAGGCCATGGGTGGACTGCGCTACGTCGTCGGCGATCCGTCGACGCCGCCGTCACGGGTCGGCATCTCCATCGGCGACACTCTGGCCGCGCTGTTCGCCGCCCTCGGCACCCTGGGCGCGGTCTATGAGCGCACCCGTAGCGGGCGGGGTCAGGTCGTCGACTCGGCGATCTATGAAGCCGTGCTCGGCATCATGGAATCCATTGTCCCCGAATGGGCCATCGCGAGCTATCAGCGCGAGCGCAGTGGGGCCGTGTTGCCGAACGTGGCCCCGAGCAATGTGTACCCGACCAGGGACGGTGCCTGGATTCTCATCGCGGCCAACCAGGACACCGTGTTCGCGCGGCTCGCGAAGGCGATGGGACGGCCGGAGCTGGCCACCGACCCGCGTTACAGCAGTCACGGGGCGCGAGGCGAACGGCAAGCCGAACTCGACACGCTGGTCGGCGACTTCACCGCCGGGTACGAGGCCAAGGAACTCGAAGATCTGCTCCTGGAACACGCCGTCCCGGTCGGCAAGATCTACCGGCCGTCGGACATGCTCGACGACGAGCAGTTCATCGCCCGCAAGAGCATCGTCGAGACCGAGCACCCCGTCCTCGGTTCGGTGCCCATGCAGAACACCTTCCCGCGCCTCAGTCGCACCGACGGCGCCGTGCGTTGGCCAGGCCCACGGCTGGGCCAACACACCGTGGAGGTGCTCACCCGATTGGGTGGGTACCCGTCGGAGGCCGTCGCCGAATTCGCCGCCGCGGGGACCATTTGATGCTCGGCGATCGATTACCCGGTGCCGCAAACCTCGTCGACGTCGGGCTGCGCGACGGTCTGCAGGCGGTTGAATCCGTTGTGGACACCGACGACAAGCTGACGATCCTCGATGGGCTGCTGGCGGCGGGCTTCACCACGATCGAGATCACGTCCTTCGCCCACCCCCGTGTACTCCCGCAGTTCGGCGACGCCGAACGGCTGATCGCGGGCGCCCCACGGATTGCCGGTGTGACCTACAAGGCGCTGGTACCCAACCTCAAGGGAGCCATGCGGGCGATCGAGACGAGCATCGACGAACTCGTCATGGTCGTGCCCGTCGACGGTGAGACGGCGCGACGCAACCAGAACTCGACACCCGCGCAGCTGTTGTCGGAGCTGGCCGAAATCGTGCGCCACGCGCACGGGGCGGGCAAGTCGGTCACCGCGGCGATTGCGACGGCGTTCTTCGCGACGTGCCGGGGCCCGGTGGATATCGGCGAACTGGAGGCCGTGGTCCGTCGAGTCGCCGACGCCGGTGCCGACTCGCTCTACCTGGCCGGCACGAGCGGAATGGAAACGCCCGACGAGTTCGAACGCGGCATCGGGCTGTGCCGGAGGATCGTGCCGCAGATGCGGGTCGGCGTGCATCTACACAATCGCAACGGTTTCGGGCCGATCAATGCGCTGGCCAGCCTGGCCGCGGGAGCCGACTGGCTGGAGGGATCGTTCGGCGGGCTGGGGGGCGACCTCTGGTTCCCCGGGGACAGGTCCGTGCTGGGCAATGCGCCGATGGAAGACATCATCAACCTGCTGCACAGCCTCGACGTCGCCACCGGGATCGATCTGGACCGCTATCTTGAGGTGGTCCAGGTGGCGGAAAAGGCAACTGGCGTGGGGTCCTATTCGTTCCTGTCCCGGGGCGGCACCCGCGGCCAGGTCGCTCGCGCCGAATGGCCGAGCTGACGTCGGCCGGCGCACGGCCCGATCAGGGGGATGACGGTTGTCCGAACTGAGCGATGCGATCTTCGACCTGATCGTCTCGGGTGCGTACCGGCCGGGCGAGAAGCTCAACGAGGTGGAGCTCGCCGAGCGATTCGGCGTGAGCCGCACCCCGGTGCGCGAGGCACTCAAGACCCTCGGCAGCAGCGGCGTGGTCTCCATCGAGCGCAACAAGGGTGCCCGGGTGGTCGGCTACTCCCAGGACACCATCGAGGCCGTGTATTCGGCGCGGTCGATGATGGAGCCCTACGCCGCCAGGCTGGCGGCGCAGACCATGACCGACGACGACATCGCCGAGCTGCGACGGCTGGCCGATGACATGCTCACCAAGGTGACCCACTCGCCCGACATCGCCGAGATCTCCGCTCTCAACGACGCGTTCCACTCCGCGATCCTGGCCAAGTGTCCGAACCCCACGGTCGCCGATATGGTGGCCGGCCTGCTCAAGCCCCTCGTCGCATCGCGAACGTTCCGTACGTACAGCGAATCTCAGCTGAAGCGCAGTGCACTGCACCACCTCGAGATCGTCGATGCGATCGCCCATCGCGACCCGGACTGGGTCGAGTCGATCATGCGCGCGCACATCAGAGCCGGTTACCACAGCGCGAGCAGGGGCGCACGCTGAACCGGTTCGACGACCCGTCGGCGGGGCTGCCCGCGCGAAAACGGCAGGCATCCAGCAGGATCACGGTATGAAACTGACTGCCATGCTCGTGCTCGCCTGGTGCGCCGCCCTCACCGTCGCCGTCCCGACCGCCGCCGCCGCACCCCCGTGCTCGGCCAGCGGCCTGGCCACCACCGCGAGCGGGGTACTGGCCCAGGCGGGCGCCTACCTGGACGCACACCCGGAGGCCAACGATGTGCTGACCACCGCGGGCACGCAGCCGACCGGCGACGCCGAGGGGGCCATCCGGGCCTACTTCCTGGGTCATCCGGGAGAGTTCCTGGACCTGCAGAACATCGCGCGGCCGCTGACCTCGTTGCGCGGGCAGTGTGGCGTATCGGTGTCGCCGGGGCAGATGGCGGCCCTGTTCGACGCGCTGTCCTGAGCCGAACGTAGCGGTCAGCGCGGGAGCCGGTTGAGCCAGTCGGAGTTTCCGTCGACGGCCGCGCCGTCGAGGACCACCAGTGGCACACCGGACTCGGGGAACTGCCGCAGCAGCGGGAGGTTGTTCGCGGCAATCGTGCGCGCGTCGTAGGGGAGCGGGAGCCCCAGCCTGATCATGTCCTGCGCCGACTGCGGTGCGCCTGCGCTTGCGGCCAACCCGGCGAGCTGATCGTTGCCGAGATCGGTCGGCCCCTCTTCCTTCGGTTGCTGGTCCGCGGCGTAGATCTGCTGGATGAACCGCCACGTGACATCGCTCGACCGGGAGTGGTCGGCGACGGTGTAAGCCGCGTAGATCGCCCGGCTGTCGTAGCTGCCGCTCGCCGAGTACTTGTCGAGGAAGCCGACGAATCGCAGGCCGATGTGCAGCCTGCCGCCCTCGATCCGCTCGCCGATTTCGGCGCCCTGTTCCTGGACCATTTTTCCGCTGAACGGGCACAGCGGATCCAGATAGAGTTCGATCCGGGCCGGCGCCGCCGGGTCGCCGACGGACAGGACATCCCCGGCCGGTGACGCGTCGGCGGCATGGGCGCGGCCGGCCCCGGGGCTGCACACCAACACGGTCGCGGCCAGGGCGGCCGTCAGCAGGACGCGGATCGGGTTCCATATCGACCGGTTCATGGGACCATCATCCCCGAGCCGGGGGCGCTACCTACGGCGGCGGTGGTGGCGGCGCCGCCTCGCACTCGGCGAGCGTCGGTGCCGAGAAGGTGACCGACCCGACGCCGCCGAGCGTCCTCCCGTTGTCCGCGAGCGTCATCGTCGTCGTGTACCGGCACGTTTGGATGCCCGACAGTCCCGTGAGGAACTCGACGTCGTAGGTGTAGAGGAACGACCGCACAAGTTGGGTGGCATCCCATGGCACATCCAAGGCGAACCCGAGCGACGACCCCGACAGCGCGTTGAGCAGGCGCGGGCCGACCTCACCGATCGCAGGTGTCAGGTAGAACGGGGCGCCGCCCGGTTTGGTCCCCGACACGCTGATGCTGTTGATCCGGTAGCCGGTGGCGCCCGCCGGGATCAGCGGCCCGCGTCTGATGTTGGTACTGAACAGAATTGAATAGTTGGTGCCCGCGACGATTGCTGTCGTGCTGAAGCTGGTGGAGCTGAACTGTTGTGGCAGTTGAACCGCGCAGTTCCCGACTTTGCCAGACGGGTCGCCACACTCCGACGGCGCCGCGAGGGCGACGGGCGCCAGGACCGCGACGCCGACGGCAGGCACCGACAGCGCGGCGCCTCGGATGAAGGTACGGCGGGAGAACGGACTCCCCGAACGATTCGCCATCGGTCTTCCTCCCCATCGGTCCGCGGATCGACTGATTCATCCGACGCTACCGCTGCCGGCGTCATCAGGCTTGTGTTTCAGGCACTTTCATGCTCGGTGACGCCGGGCATCCGAACGACCAAGCACAGCGCCGCGATGAGGAAGTAGAAGGCACCGAATCCGGCATAGGGGGCGATGGCGGAGATGCTCGGCATCTCGGATGCGTTGGCCTGGACCAGGAACATTCCGCCGGCCAGCGCCGACTGGACTCCGCTGAGGATCATCGGCCACTGCGCGCCGGCGTATTTCCAGCGGCGCACCTCGGTCGCGAGCTGCAGCAGACCCGACAGTGCCGCCCACACACCGAACACCGCGAACACGGAGTGCATGCCGATCGCCAGTGCGACCGCCACCGCCGCGGTGGTCAACCCGCTGACGACCGAATTCACGATCTGTGCCGGGTTGTGCTCGATCCCGCCGTGGCGCTCGGCATCGGCCAGGTTGGCCATGGCGTCCCAGGCCGGGTAGATCAGCAGTAAGGCCGCGACGACGACAGACATGCTGTGCGCCATGGCGAGTGCGGCCACCACCCAGACGACCGAGAATGCGGCCCGGGTGAGGTAGTAGCCTTTGAGCCACGAATCGGTGTCCGCCGAACGTGGTGTGACAACGGCGGTGTCGGTCATGTGTTCTCCTGGTGTTCTTGATGAATGCAGCTGGAAGCGCCCGAGGTGTTCCCCGGTGCTCGAAGTGTGTTTCGTAGCCGACTACCGTTCGGCGGTAAGCCTTTCCATCAACGCGTGGGTGACGGTGAACGCCTCGGCCTCAGCACCGGATGATCTCGTCGGACGTGGCAGCGGGTGAGCACGCAGATAAAGCTACCTACTAATAGGTAGGCAGTCAAACGGGATGGAGACGGCCGCGCCTGCGGGCGCGCGGGTGAGTTATGAAAAATCCCGCCGTAGCCACAACGTGACGAAGGCGTGACCGAACTGCCAACGCGTGCCGCATATTCCGGGGCCGATATGCCCCTAGCATGGCAACCGGTCAAGGTCGGGACGGTCGTCGAAGAGGGATCGGGTGGATGCGGGCGGTTTACAGTTTTGTCGCATTGGTAATGGTCGTGATGATCGCCTCCGGTGGTACGGCAGCCGTCCAGACCGCCGCAGTCAGCCTCCCGCTGACCGATGGCATCGAATCGGTTGAGCCCACCCAGGGCGCGGTGGTAGGTGTGGCGCACCCCGTGGTGGTGACGTTCAAGCGCCCGGTCGCCGACCGGACGGCCACCGAACGGGCACTCGACTTCACCTCGAAGCCGGCCATGACCGGAAAGTACGAATGGCTGGAAAACAATGTGGTGCAGTGGGTTCCGGACAGTTACTGGCCGGCGCACAGCACGGTGAGTCTGTCGGTCGGCGGCATGCCGACCCAGTTTCAGACCGGGCCTGCCGTCGTCGGCGTCGCCGACATCTCCGATCACACGTTCACCGTGACGATCGACGGCATCGAGTCGGAGTCGCCGACCCCGCTGCCCGCGCCACACCATCTCCCGCACCGGGGTGAAGAAGGGGTGCTGCTAGCCTCGATGGGCAGCCCAGAGTATCCGACGCCCGTCGGCACCTACACGGTGCTAGGTAAGAACCGCACCGTGACAATGGATTCCAGTAGTGTCGGGATTCCGGTCGATGCGGCCGACGGTTACCTCATGGAGGTCGAATACGCCGTCCGGATCACCCAGCGGGGGCTGTTTGTGCACTCCGCGCCGTGGGCGGTGCCGTCGATGGGGCTGGAGAACACCAGCCACGGCTGCATCAGCCTGATCCCGGCGGCCGCCGAGTGGTACTTCAACACGGTCAACGTCGGCGACCCGGTCATCGTCCAGGAGTAGCCCGCGACCCGACCGGGCTCACCCGATTACCCTGGATCTGAACAGATCCCACCGGCAGATCCCACCGACAAAGGACGACAAAGAATCCGGCATGGCCGCTGGCCATGCCGGATTCTGTTCGGACTCTGTCTGATTCAGCCCTGGGGACCGGGATCGATCGGCACGCCGTCCTTGGGTCCGCCCGGGTTGGCCGGGCCGGTGGTCGGGACGCCCTTTCCTAATGTCACGATCGGCGCCATGGGCGCCGGGGGTGCGGCCGGCGCCACCGGAACGGGTGGAGCGACAGGCACCGGGGGGAGGATCGCCGCGGGCACCACGGGGATCGGCGGCGCCATCGGAGCTGCACCGACCACCGGCGCGCTGCACTCCAGGCACTTGTGTCCGCCGGTCTTGAGTGGAGCTGCGGCCGCCTGCGGGCTCAGCGCAGCCGCCGCTGCGCACACCCCGGCGCCGGCGACCACGTTGACTGCGATTCGAGCAAAGCTCACCATGACTCCGCTACTCCCTTGATCGTGCTTCGTGAATGACCGCTGTGAAATTTGTGCAGCTGAAACGTAAGACAGCCCGGAAACGATGTCCATCCGGCGACCGCGCGGTTCGCAGGTCGACATTGGAACGAGTTAAACCCGTGATCTTCTCGTTTTCTGCGCGCGACCGAATCCGCCCGGGGCCGATCCCTCGGTCAGTCGCCGAGGTGGATGGCCACGCCGTGCGCCTGCAGTTGTGCAAAGGCATAGCTGAAATCACCGCGGCGCCCGATCGAGACCACATAGCGGTCCTGCCCCTCGGTGATGGGGAAGGTGAAGGTGAACGTGCATTTGGTCCAGTCGCCGTGCCCCTGTCCCAGTGGTGTGGTCGCGAGAATCTCGCCTTTGCCGTTTTTGACGGTGACGGTGGTGGCCTGGCCGACGTCGGCGTACCCGTTGACACCTTCGCAGGACTTCCCGTCGGACGCGATGGCGTCGACACCCGCGCTGTTGGCCAGAATGAAAGTTCCCGATACGGTGGCTGTTTCGAGGACCCGAAAGCCCTGGGAGAACTGCGGGCAGAAGGAGTCGACGGCGATCTTGTCGGCGGGCAGTCCCTGTTGTGGGTCGCCGTCCTCCAGGTGGCGGCACACCTGCCTGCCGTGCGCGACGGCGTTGGCATCGGAATTGAACGTGTCGGTGAGGCCGGCCTCCTTGAGCGCGGACAGATAGCCGGTCTCGGGCGGGGGTGCGGACCGGCGTTCGGCGACCAGAAGCACCCAGGCCACCGCCGCCAGCATCACGATGATGGCCGTGGCCACCCCGGTCCCGAGCCACGTCGAACGGATGCCGGACCGCACGGGCAGTTCGACATAGCCGGGCAACAGCTTGCCGCCGGCCGGGTCGGTCGATTCGGCCTTGCCGTTACGGACCCGGTTCGTCGGATGGTCGGCCGTGTAGTAGCGCCCCTCGTGGCGCGCCGTGGGGTCCGGGCGCCAACCGGTCAGCGGCGTGGAGCCCTGCACGCGACCACAGCGGGCACAGGTGCCGCTGCCGTCGGTGTCGGCGCCGCAGTACGGACAGGTCATCACGATCGATTCTCCTCGACGGCCGCGCATTGAGCGCGGCATGCACCGGATTTGGGCTGGCATCGGGTGATGGCCGGCAACCGGTACTTCACCGTGCAACGTCTCGGCGGTATACGTTCGTTCGATGGACTTCGACGAATACCGGGCCCATGACGCCACCGGGTTGGCCAAACTGGTTGCCGAGGGTCAGGTTTCGGGGGCCGAGCTACTGGCGCTGGCCCGGGCGCGCGCGGCGGCGGTGAACCCGAGAATCAACGCGATCGTCCGGGACGTCCCCGCGGCATCGCCGGCCGCCGGCGCAGGCCCGTTCGCCGGTGTGCCTTTCCTGATCAAGGACCTCGGCCAGGACTACCGCGGCCTGCCCACCTCGGCGGGGTCGAGGTCGCAGATGTCGTTGCCGGTCGCCGAGCACGCCACCGTGGTCCAGCGCTGGCTCGACGCCGGTCTGGTGATCTTCGGCAAGACGAACACGCCGGAGTTCGGGGCCAAGGGGATCACCGAACCGGCCGTGTGGGGGCCGGCCCGCAACCCATGGGATCTCACCCGCACCCCGGGTGGTTCGTCGGGCGGCTCGGCGGCCGCGGTCGCCGCGGGGATCGTGCCGTGTGCGGGTGCCAACGACGGCGGCGGGTCGATCCGGATCCCGGCGGCCAGCTGCGGGCTGGTCGGGTTGAAGGCCGGCCGCGGGTTGACCCCGATGGGCCCGGCGACCAGCGAATCGATGCACGGGTCGGCCGTGCAGGGCGTCGTGTCCCGCACGGTCCGCGACACCGCGGCCATGCTCGACGTGATCAGCGGCGGTGAACCGTGGGGCCCGTACAGTCCGGCGAAACCGGATGCGTCCTACGCCTCGGGTGTCGGCGCCGACCCCGGCAAGCTGCGCATCGGGGTACGGGTGCCGACGGCGATCAACCCGTCCCCGCATCCCGAGGCGGCCGCGGCCGTCGACGCCGCCGTGCGGGCGCTCACCGAACTGGGCCACCACGTCGAGGAGTTGCCGCAGGCCCCGTTCGACGACGCCGCGCTGGCCAGGGACTTCCTGCGCACCTGGTTCGTCTACGTCGCCTGGGAACTGGAGGAGGCCAAACGGCTGACCGGCGCCGGTGACGAGTCGTTCGAACGGGACACCCTGATCATGGCCGCGCTCGGCCGGGCCACGAGCAGCGTCGACTACGTCGACGCGGTGCAGCGCCGCCACGAGCACACCCGAAGGCTGACCACGTTCTTCGGCAGCTACGACCTCCTGCTCACCCCTACGCTGGCCACCCTGCCGCCGAAGGTCGGCGAGTTCGATCTTCCGGTGGCGCTGCAGCACGTCGCCGACGCGCTGCTCAAGACCCGCACGGCGGGCCTGCTGCGGTTCACCAAGATCGTCGACGGCATGGTGGACGACAACCTCGGTTGGGTGCCGTACACGCAGCTGGCGAATCTCACCGGACGGCCCGCCATCACGTTGCCGCTGCACTGGACGGCCGAGGGGCTGCCGATGGGCGTGCAGTTCGTCGCGCCGCTCGACGGTGAAGCACTGTTGATCCGGCTGGCCGCCCAGCTCGAGCGAGCCCTGCCGTGGGCCGACCGGCTCGCCCCCACCTGAACGGGACGCCGGGCACCGCCCTGTCATGCCTCCGGTAATCCTCTCGGTATACGGTGCAGCCATGAATCGGATATCGGTGATCACCGGCGGTGCGGGCGGTATGGGTCTGGCCACGGCCAAGATCGTCGGCCGCGATCACGTCGTCGTCCTGTGCGATGTCAGGCAGGACCGGCTCGACAGCGCGGCCGCCACCCTCGACGAGCTCGGGGTCACCGCGAAGGCGGTGCACTGCGATGTCACCGACCGGGAGTCGGTCGTCCGGTTGTTCGAGACCGCAGCCGAACTCGGCACCCTGGCCTCGGTGGTCCACGCCGCGGGGGTGAGTCCCAGCATGGGTGCCGCCGACTACGTCCTGGCCACCAACGCCCTTGGCACGGTCAATGTCGACGAGGTGTTCTACGCGACCGCGGGCCCCGGCTCGGCGATCGTCAACGTCGCGTCGATGGCGGCACACATGCTGCCGCCCGACATCATCCCGACCGCGCAGTTCCCGTTGGCGCTGACCGACCAGGACGCCTTCATGACGCACCTGCTCTCGGCCTGCGCCGTGGCGCCGGAGGAGGCCCGATCCGGGTTCGCCTACGCCATGAGCAAGAGCTTCGTACGGTGGTACAGCACCGCGCAATCGGAGCGGTTCAACGGTCGTGGGCTGCGCATCGTCTCGGTCTCACCCGGATCCGTCGACACCGAGATGGGCCGGTTGGAGGAACAGGCCGGTGCGGGCGCGATGGTCGCCGACGCGGCGGTGCCCCGGTGGGGCAGGGCCGAGGAGATGGCCGAGCTGCTGGCCTTCTGCGCCGGCGACAAGGCCGGTTACCTCACCGGCACCGATATCCTCAACGACGGCGGCGTGATCGCGTCGATGACCGAGCGGGCCCGGGTCGCCGCCGAAGCCGGTTGAGCGGCTCGCCGCTGAAACCGGCTGAGCTCAGTCCATCCGCCCGGCGTCGACGAGCCGGATGACCGCGGCGCCCTCGTCATCGGACGCCGCCAGGTCGATCTCGGCGTCGAGACCCCAGTCATGGTCGCCGGGCGGATCGTCGAGGATCTGGCGGACCTGCCACACCTCGGGCCCGCGGTCGAAGATCAGCATGGCCGGGCCCCTGGCGTCCGGACCGGTTCCCACATCGGCATATTCGGCGAAGTACGCCTCGCCAACGTCCCGCCAGCGTTCGGCCGTCCACCCCGAACCGGAGTCCAGCTCACCGAGTTCGGCCCAGCGTGCCATGGCGAACAACTCCACCCGCCGGAACAGCGCGTTGCGGACCATCGCGGTGAAGGCTCGCTCGTTGCCGGTCAGCGGCCTGGGCCGGGCAGGCACCGCCACCGGGACATCGTGCGGCTGGTCGGGGCTGGTCAGCTGCTCCCATTCGTCGAGCAGGCTCGAATCCACCTGGCGTACCAGCTCTCCGAGCCACTCGACGATATCGGTGACCTCCTCGGTCCTGGCGGCCGCGGGCACGCCGGAGCGCAACGCCTTGACCGCGTCGCCGAG
>NZ_JBSFPX010000113.1:0-23089 GCF_053588415.1 Mycobacterium sp. NPDC003449 | reverse complement strand
GGCCGAGTGCATGGCCAGCTGGGCGGCCCCGACGTCGACCGTCGGAATGCCGGTGCGCGCCGAGGTCATCGGGCCGATGGTCGATCCGCACGGCAGGTCGGCGCGGTGTTCGTAACGTTGCAGCGGCACCCCGGCCTGATCGCAGGCCAGCGCGAAGGCCGCGGCGGTGCGGCCGTCGGTGGCATAGCGCAGGTTGGGTTGCACCTTGAGCACCGGACCCGCGTTGACCGCGATCTGGTGGCCCGGTTCGTGGCGGTCGGGGTAGTTGGGATGGGTGGCGTGGGCCATATCCCCCGAAGCCATCATGGATCCGGCGACCCGGCGCAGGAAATCCTCCCGATCGCCACCCCCGGCCAGGACGATCCGCTCCAGCACGGTCGGCAGCAGTTCGGACTGTGCGCCGTGATCGGAGGTGGAGCCCACCTCCTCGTGGTCGAACAGGGCCAGCACCGGGGTGTGGGTACCGGCGTCGGCCGCCAGGAAGGCCTCCAGCCCGGCGTAGCAGGTGGCCTGGTTGTCCAGCCGGGGTGCGCTGACGAACTCGCCGCCCGCACCGGTGACCGCCGACGGTGTCAGGTCGTGGGTCATCAGGTCAAAACCGAGCAGCCCATCCGGCTCCACCCCGGCCCGCTCGGCGACGAAGCCGATGAAGGACCGCGGGCGCTCCCCCAGCCCCCACACGGCGTTGACGTGGCGCTGCGGGTCGGGGCTGACCCCTTTGCGGTCCTCGGACAGGTGAATGGCCAGCTGCGGCACCCGCAGGATCGGGTCGTCGATCCGGACCAGGAGATGACGGACGGTGTTTCCGACTCGCACCGACAGTTTGCCGCTGATGCCGAGGTCGCGGTCCAGCCAGGAGTTCAGCCAGGCACCGCCGTAGGGCGCCAGCGCCACCACCTGCCAGCCCGCGACGACCCGGTCCGGATGCTGTTTGACCCGCAGGTTGGGGCTGTCGGTGTGGCCCCCGACGATGCGAAACGGCCCGTCACCGCCCCGCCAAGCGACCAGCGAACCGGCCCGCACGGTGAAGAACCCGCCCCCCGAGGCCGGCCACGCGTCGGTTTCGGCCAGTTCGGTGTAACCGGCCTCGACCAGCCGCTGCGCCGCGGTGGCGCAGACGTGGAACGGGGACGGCGACGCGTCGATGAACTCGCACAGGTGCTGGGGGCTGGCTGCCATATCTCTATCTTGACCGGGATTTCGCGGCGCGCCGCGTTAGGGTCCACATGTGCCCGCACCACAGCCCCAGCCGGTACTGGCCCCGCTGACACCGGCTGCCGTCTTCATGGTCGCAACGATCAACGAGGGACAGGAGGCGACGGTCCACGACGCCCTGGCCGATATCTCGGGGCTGGTCCGCGCGATCGGATTCCGTGACCCCACCAAACACCTCTCCGCGATCGTCTCCGTCGGCTCCGATGCGTGGGACCGGCTGTTCTCCGGCCCGCGCCCGGCGGAGCTGCACCCGTTCATCCCGCTCGACGGTCCGCGCCATCAGGCCCCGTCCACCCCGGGAGACCTGCTGTGGCACCTGCGGGCCGAATCGATGGATGTGTGCTTCGAGCTCGCCACCAAACTCGCCGACGCCATGGCCGGTGCGATCACCGTCGTCGACGAGGTCCACGGCTTCAAATTCTTCGACAACCGTGACCTGATGGGTTTCGTCGACGGCACCGAGAACCCGAACGGTGCCGTCGCACTCAATGCCACCCAGATCGGCGACGAGGACCCCGAATTCGCCGGCGGCTGCTATGTGCACGTGCAGAAGTACGTGCACGACATGGGTGCCTGGAACTCGCTGTCGACCGAGGAGCAGGAGCGGGTGATCGGGCGCACCAAACTCGACGACATCGAGCTGGACGATGCGGTGAAGCCGGCCAATTCCCATGTGGCGCTCAACGTCATCGAGGACGCGGACGGCAACGAACTCAAGATCATCCGGCACAACATGCCGTTCGGTGAGATCGGCAAGGGCGAATTCGGCACGTACTACATCGGGTATTCGCGCACGCCCGCGGTCACCGAGCGGATGCTGACCAACATGTTCATCGGTGATCCGGTCGGCAACACCGACCGGATCCTGGATTTCTCCACCGCGGTCACCGGTGGATTGTTCTTCTCACCCACCATCGACTTTCTCGATGATCCACCCGCACTCCCGTCGGACGAACAGGATTTCCCTGAGGTGCCGGCGGCTACCCCGGTCAGCTACAACGGCTCACTCGGTATCGGCAGTCTGAAAGGAACCCGTTGATGAACAACCTGTACCGCGACCTTGCCCCGATCACCGAGGCCGCCTGGGCCGAAATCGAATTGGAGGCCACTCGCACGTTCAAGCGTCACATCGCCGGCCGGCGGGTGGTCGACGTGAGCGAGCCGAGCGGTCCGGTGACGGCGGCGATCAGCACCGGCCACCTGCTCGACGTCGATCCGCCGGGCGAAGGCGTGCTCGCCTACCTGCGCGCCGCCAAGCCGCTGGTGCAGCTGCGGGTGCCGTTCACCGTGGCCCGCCGCGACATCGACGACGTCGAACGCGGATCGCAGGACTCCGACTGGGATCCGGTGAAGGACGCGGCCAAGAAGTTGGCCTTCATCGAGGACCGGGCCATCTTCGAGGGTTATTCGGCGGCCTCGATCGAGGGCATCCGCAGTTCCAGCTCCAACCCGGCGCTCGCACTGCCCGACGATGCCCGCGAGATCCCCGACGTGATCGCCCAGGCCCTGTCGGAGCTGCGGCTGGCCGGTGTCGACGGGCCGTACTGCGTGCTGCTATCGGCCGACGTCTACACCAAGGTCAGCGAGACCACCGCCCACGGCTACCCGATCCGCGAACACCTCAACCGGCTGGTGGACGGCGAGATCATCTGGGCGCCCGCGATCGACGGTGCGTTCGTATTGTCCACGCGGGGCGGCGATTTCGATCTGCAACTGGGCACCGATGTGGCGATCGGCTACCTGTCCCACGACGCCGAGACCGTCAACCTCTACATGCAGGAGACCATGACGTTCCTGTGCTACACCGCCGAGGCCTCGGTCGCCCTCACTACCTAGTTTTTGCACCGCGAGCGACCGTGTCTGTACGCCGACACGCCGCAATTTGCGTACGTCTGTGGTCGCTCGCGGTGCGGTCTACACCGAGAGAACCGCGTCCAGCGCGGAGTAGAACAAGCCGAGCCCGTCATCTGACGGACCGGTCAACGGCTCGGTGGCGTGTTCGGGGTGCGGCATCAGCCCGACGATGCGACGGTTGGCCGAGCAGATCCCGGCGATATCGCGCATCGACCCGTTCAGGTTCTCCCGGTAGCGGAACACCACCCGGTCCTCGCCCTCGAGTTCGTCGAGCACCGCCTCGGAGGCCACGTAGCGCCCCTCCCCGGACTTCAGCGGGATCAGCAGGTCGGCGCCCGCGTCGTAGCGCGTCGTCCACGCCGTCGATGCCGAGGCCACCTGCAACCACACGTCGCGGCAGACGAAGTGCAGTCCGCCGTTACGGGTCAGCGCACCCGGCAGCAGTCCGGCCTCGCACAACACCTGAAAGCCGTTGCAGATGCCCAGCACCGGCATGCCCTTGCCCGCGGCGTCGACCACCGAACCCATCACCGGCGCGAATTTCGCGATCGCCCCGCAGCGCAGGTAGTCGCCGTAGGAGAAGCCACCGGGCACCACGACCGCGTCCACACCGTGCAGATCGGCGTCGGCGTGGAACAGGCTGACCGCCTCCGCCCCGGCCAGCCGCACCGCCCGGGCCGCGTCGACGTCGTCGAGCGTGCCGGGGAAGGTGATCACGCCGATTCTGGCGCTCACGGCTCCTCCCGGCTCACCGAGAACTCCTCGATAACGGTATTGGCCAACAGGGATTCGGCGATCTCGGCCAGCGTCTCGTCGGCCACCGAATCATCGACCTCGAGCTCGAAACGCTTACCCTGCCGGACGTCCGAGATACCGCCATGGCCGAGACGCCCGAGCGCCCCGACGATTGCCTGGCCCTGCGGGTCGAGAATCTCGGCCTTGGGCATGACGTGCACAACCACCTTTGCCACGGCGCTCACTCTACCGGCACGACCCGATGTAAGCCGTGCACAGTGGCGCGGCCATCGCATCGAGCACCCGGCTGTCGGGTACCGCGGGCCACGCGACCCGGGGCGGCGTCGTCGACCACATCGCCAGCTCCACGACGGTGCTGTTGTCCGGATCGGCCAGCAGATACTGGCGCAGAACCCGGCGGCCGTCGATGCTGACCACCCCGGCCAGCCGGCCCGGCTGGTCGGTGGTCACCGACGGTGAGCTCTCCGGCGCGGTCAACTGGCAGGCCCGTAGCGCCCCCGCCGCGACCTGTACGGCCGACACCGCGATCTGCCCGCTCCGCCAGGTTTCGCCGCGCCAGTGCATCACCTGGGCCTGCAGCTGCCAATCGCCCTCGGGATGGTCGACGACGGCACGAGCGGTCACGGCATATGCGCGGTCGTCGGCGGGCAGCGGAGGCAGTGCGCAGTCGTCCTCGAACCGGAACCGGGGAGACGTCGTCGTCACGGCCAGTCCAGCCAGCCCTGGCCAGCGGTATTCGCGGTTGAGCGGGATGTCGGACGCGCCGATCCAGGCCGATGCCGGGATCCGGTCGCACATCGGTGGACAGTCGGGCGGATCCGACCACGCCGAACCGGGCGCGGCGACCAATCCCGTGGCCGCGAGCAACATCGCCCAGATCACCCTCATGAATCCACCCACTGAGCGCCACAATAGTAGGTATGCAATTGACGCACTTCGGACATTCCTGCCTTCTCGCCGGCTTTTCGGACACCACGGTGTTGTTCGACCCCGGCACCTTCTCGCACGGATTCGAGGGGATCACCGGGCTGTCGGCCATCCTGATCACCCACCAGCACCCCGACCACGCCGACACCACCCGGCTGCCCGCGTTGATCGCCGCGAACCCACAGGCGGCGCTGTACGCCGATCCGCAGACCGCGGCGCAACTCGGTGAGCCGTGGCGCCCGGTCCAGGTCGGGGACGAGTTCCGGGTCGGCGGACTCAACGTGCGCGGCGTCGGCGGGCGGCATGCCGTGATCCACCCGGAAATCCCTGTGATAGACAATATTTCGTATCTGCTGGGCGACGACGAACATCCGTCCCGGTTGATGCATCCCGGCGATGCCCTGTTCGTCCCCGGCGAACCGGTCGACGTGCTTGCCACACCCGCCGCGGCACCATGGATGAAGATCTCCGAGGCGGTGGACTTCCTGCGTGCGGTGGCCCCGGCCAGGGCGGTCCCGATCCACCAGGGCATCCTCGCGCCGAACGCCTACGGTGCCTACTACGGGCGCCTTTCCGAGATGACCAGCACCGATTTCCAGGTTCTTGACCCGGAGAACGGCACCGAGTTCTGATCGCCAGCGGACCTTCAGGCGATGTCGCCGGCCGCACCCCGCCCGGCGGCCCGTCCGGAGAAGATGCACCCACCGAGGAAGGTGCCTTCCAAGGAGCGGTAACCGTGCACCCCGCCGCCGCCGAATCCGGCTGCTTCGCCGGCCGCGTACAGCCCGCCCAACACCGTGCCGTCGGGTTTGAGCACCCGCGATTCAAGGTCGGTTTCCAACCCGCCCAACGATTTACGGGTCAGGATGTGCAGTTTGACCGCGATCAGCGGGCCGGCCTTGGGGTCGGTGAGGCGGTGGGGGGCGACGACGCGGCTGACCCGGTCCCCCAGGTAGCTGCGCGCGCCGTGGATGGCGGTGATCTGCCCGTCCTTGGTGAATCGGTTGGCCACCTCACGGTCGCGCGCGGTCACCTCGGCCGCCACCGTGGCGTAGTCGAGCGGGATCACATCGCGGACGGTGTTCATCGCAGACACCAACTCCCGCAGGGAATGTGCGCTGACGAAGTCGACACCGCGGTCGACGAACGCCTGCACCGGCGCAGGCGCCCCCGGCTTCACCCTGGACAGCACGTCACGCACGCTGCGGGAGGTGAGGTCGGGATTCTGCTCCTGGCCGGACAGCGCGAATTCCTTGGCGATGATCCGCGCGTTGAGGACGAACCAGGTGTAGTCCTGCCCGGTACGGCAGATGTGCTCGAGAGTGCCGAGGGTGTCGAATCCCGGATAGAGCGGCCCCGGAAGCCGTTTTCCGTTGGCGTCCAACCACAGTGGTGAAGGTCCAGGCAGGATACGGATGCCGTGGTCGGGCCAGACCGGATCGTAGTTGGTGATCCCTTCGGTGTAGTGCCACATCCGGTCGCTGTTGATGACGTGCCCGCCCGCGGTCTCGGCGATCCCGATCATCCGCCCGTCCACGTGCGCAGGGACACCGCTGAGCAGTTGCCCAGGCACCCGGCCCATCCGCTCCGGCCAGTTCTTGCGCACCAGCTCCTGGTTGCCGCCGATACCGCCGCTCGCCACGATCACGGCCGACGCACGGAATTCGAACTCGCCGACGGTTTTTCGTGAGGATGCCACTCCGCGAGGCGCATCGCTCGGCTCCAGCACCGCACCCCTGACCCCGGCGACCATCCCTTCGTTGACGATCAACTCGTCGACACGGTGACGGTGGGCGAACCGCACCCGCACGCTGTTGCGGATCCGGCGGGCAAACATCTCGACGAGCGCAGGCCCGGTGCCCCAGGTGATATGGAAGCGTGGCACCGAATTGCCGTGCCCGCGCGCGTCGTAACCACCCCGCTCGGCCCAGCCGACCAGCGGGAACGTCTGCAGCCCGCGGGCCCGCAGCCAGCTGCGCTTCTCGCCCGCGGCGAAGTCGACATAGGCGTGCGCCCATTCCCGTGGCCAATGGTCCTCCGGCCGGTCGAAACCCGCGGTGCCCAGCCAGTCCTGCAGGGCGAGTTCCTGACTGTCCCGGATACCGAGCCTGCGCTGTTCGGGACTGTCGACGAAGAACAGCCCACCGAAGGACCAGAAGGCCTGCCCGCCCAGGTTGGCAGGGTTCTCCTGATCCACGATCAGCACCCGGTGCCCGCGCTCAACCAACTCGCACGCGGCTACCAGCCCAGCCAGACCGGCTCCCACGACAATGACATCGGCGTCTGCCATGAGACGCAAGACTAGCGCGAGTCAGGCCACGTCGGTCAGTACCGGATACGGTTGCCAACGGTAGACGGAGGGCTCACAGCGGTGCAGCAAAGCGAGGTCGACCGCGTCCAGCATCGCCTGCCGCGGGCCGGGCCTGCGCAGGTGCCGGGCCGCGACGGCGACCCGCACCATCCCCTCGCGACGGGCGGTCCGCTCGGCCGAGAGCACCAGCGTCCGGCACCACCACGGTTCGGTGCGGAAGCCCTCCCCGATGCCGAGCACCCGCCCCCGGATCGTGGTCTGCCGGACCAGATCGGTGATCCCGTTCAGCCCGGCCAGCAACCGAAAGCCGTTGCGCGGCAATGCCACCACCGTCCCCTGCGAGACGGTCCAACCCGGGGCCGCGAAAAGCCTGGTCCGCAGGCCCAGGTGCTCCAGCACCCGGTCGGCGCCCATGAGCCTCAGGTTGGCCTCGTGCGCGGGCAGGCTGGCGAACTCGCCGCGCCGCTTCTTGGTGGCGGCTTCGTCGTATCCGTGCAGCACGATCGCGTCGCCCGACGCGCGCCGCGCGGTGAGCCATTCGACGGTCGACGTGTCCCGATCCAGCCGGTATCCACCCTTGAGCCGCGGGGCCACCAGATAGGAGGCCGGCACCCCGCGGGAGTCGAGTTCGGCGCAGAACGACGCGACATCGTCGAACGTGCGATCGCTGATCTGCGATATCGAGACGATGAGTTGTCCGGTCACGTTCCCAGTGTGGCAACGTCACGTGTCGCAACGGTTTCGAACACTCGGCCGCAGAGTGTCCATTCGGCGATACCGCTGCGCTATGCGGGCAGCACCGCCTCGATGGCGGCGATCACCTCGGGCGCGTCGGGTGCGGTGCGCGGCCGGAACCGGTTGGCCACCGCGCCGCCGGGCGCGAGGAGGAATTTCTCGAAGTTCCACTGGATGTCGCCGGCCTCGCCGTCGGCGTCGGCGGCCTTGGTGAGCTCGGCGTAGAGCGGGTGCCGGTCGGGTCCGTTGACGTCGGTCTTGGCCAACAGCGGGAACGTGACGCCGTAGGTGGTCGAGCAGAACGTCTGGATCTCCTCGGCGGTCCCCGGCTCCTGACCCATGAACTGGTTGCACGGGACGCCGATGACGGTCAGGCCGCGGTCGCCGTAGTCCTGAGCCAGCTTCTCCAGCGCGCTGTACTGCGGGGTCAGGCCACATTTCGAGGCCACATTGACCACCAGCGCGGGGCCGTTCGTCAACTCGGCCAGGGTGGCCGGTGTGCCGTCGAGGGTGGTCAGCGGAATGTCGTTGAGGCTCACGGGCCCGACGCTACCGCACCTGACCGTCGAACAGGATCTTGCCCAGCCGTTCGACGGTGGCCACCGGGTCCCCCGCGGTGTCGACGGCGCGGTTCAGCCACAGCAGCGAAAACCCGTGCACCAGTGACCATGCCGCGAGTGCGGCCCCTTCCGGGTCATTCTTGGCCTTGACGTCGACGAGCGTGCCGACACCACGGTTGAGCTCGGCGTATGCCGCCGACGATGCGGCCGCCACCTCGGGGTCGGTGTCGTCGTAGAGCGATTTGTCGAACATCACCGCGTAGTGGCCGGGGTGCTCGAGGGCGAATGTGACGTAGGCCTTTGCCGCGTCGACGAACTGGGGGCGGGCCCCGGTCAGGGCCTCGGTGAGCAACCGGAACCCCTCGGCCGCCATCGCGGTGAAAAGCCCTCTCCGGTCGGTGAAATGGTGTGCCGGTGCGGCGTGCGAGACCCCGGCGGCGCGCGCCAGTTCTCGCAGCGAGATGCCGTCGGCCCCCCGCTCGGCGACCAGGGTCGCGGCCTGCGCCAGGATCACGGCCCTGAGATCGCCGTGGTGATAGCCCATGCGGACATGATAACCCACCATCTTGACAGCGACTAGATCGGCGCTATATTGCAATCTAGACACCGACAAGATAAGGGGATCCGATGGTCGTGTTTCTGATGCTCGTGCTGGGCAGCGGGGTGGCCAGGCTCGTCGGCCTGCTCGGGGTGGACTATGTGGACAGCTGGCCCCGCGCCATCGCCGTCGGCCTGGCCGCGATGTTCATCACGACCGGCGTCGCCCACTTCGTCAACCCGCTGCGGCGGGACATGATCGCGATCGTGCCGCCCCGGCTGCCCGCGCCAGGCCTCCTGGTCACCGTCACCGGGGTGCTGGAACTGGCGGGCGCGGCGGGCCTGCTCTTCCCACCCACCCGGGTGGCCGCAGCGGCCTGCCTGTTCCTGTTGATGCTGGCGATGTTCCCGGCCAACGTCTACGCGGCCCGGATGCCCGCCCCGCCGAAATCGATGACCGCGCGCCTAGACGTTCGGACCGCCGAAGAGGCTCTCTACCTGGCCGCTGCCGTGGTGGTCATGGTCGGCGGCGGCCAGTAGCCAGGCGTACTGGAAGGCGGCCTCCTTCCACCGTTCATAGCGTCCGCTGAGCCCGCCGTGCCCGGCCACCATCTCGGTCTTCAACAACACCTTGTGGCCGTCGGTCGCCGAATCATGCTGGGCATGACGAAGCGCGGCAACCCATTTGGCGGGTTCGACGTAATACACCCTGGTGTCGTTGAGCGAGGTCATCGCCAGGATCGCCGGATAGTCCTGGGCCACGACGTTCTCGTAGGGCGAGTAGGACTTCATGTACCGGTACACCTCGGGGTCCTCCAGCGGATTCCCCCACTCGTCCCACTCGGTCACCGTCAGCGGAAGCGACGGATCCAGGATCGTGGTCAACGCGTCGACGAACGGCACCTGAGCCAGGATCGCGGCGAACAGCTGCGGCGCCATATTCGCCACCGCGCCCATCAGCAGGCCGCCCGCGCTGCCGCCGAGCGCCGCCAGGTTCTGCGGACGGGTGACGTCGGCGGCGATGAGATGTTCGGCCACCGCGATGAAATCGGTGAAGGTGTTCTTCTTCTCCAGCAGCTTGCCGTGCTCGTACCACGGCCGGCCCAGTTCGCCTCCGCCGCGCACGTGCGCGATGACGAACACCATGCCCCGGTCCAGCAGGGACAGCCTCGCGATGGAGAACCGCGGGTCCTCGCACGATTCGTAGGCGCCGTACCCGTACAGCAGCGCGGGGGCGGGGAACTGCAGACCCGCGCGGTGGATGATCGAGATCGGCACCTGAGCCCCGTCCGGCGCCGTCGCCCAATCCCGGCGCTCCACATACTCTTCCGGCCGGTAGCCGCCCAGCACGGGCTGTTCGCGCAACAGCGTGCGTTCACCCGTGGCCAGGTCCAGGTCATAGATCCGGGCCGGGGTGACGAACGAGGTGGCCCCGATCCGCAGCTTCCGGGTGGACCAGTTGGGATTGCCGCCGAGCCCGGCGGCGGTCAACTCGGAGTCGAAGGTCAACTCGTCGGGTCGGCCGTAGCCGCCGTTGTCGTCGACCGGCCAGAGCTGGATCTTCGGCAGCGCATCACTGCGATAGCTGACCACGAGGAACCCGTCGAACGCGTCGACGGCGTCGAGGCGCACATCGTCGCGATGGGCGATCAGCGTCCGAAAATCGTTGGGGTCGTTCACCGGGGTCTCGACGAGGGTGAAGTTCTCCGCACCGTCGTTGTGCAGGATCAGGAACCGGTCCTCGCCGCCGACCACGGCATGCTCGACGTCGTACTCGACCAGGTCACGACGCTCCCACACCGTGGTGAACTCGGCGTGCCCGTCGGTGGCGTCGGCGTAGCGGACCTCGGTGGTGACGGCGCTGCCCGAGGCGATGAACACGTATTTGTTGCTGCGGCTGCGGCCGATCCCGACCCAGAACCGTTCGTCCGGTTCGTGATACACCTTCTCGGAGGTCAGCCCGGAGCCCAGCCGGTGCCGCCACACCGTGTCGGGCCGCCAGGCGTCGTCGACGGTGGTGTAGTAGAGGGTGCGGCTGTCGGCCCCCCAGGTGGCACCGGCGCCGATGCCCACGATGGTGTCCTCGTACAGCTCGCCGGTACGTAAGTCCTTGAATTTCAACGTGTATCGCTCGTCGCCCTTGACGTCGACCGAGTAGGCCAGGACGTTGCCGTCCAGGCTTACCGAGGCGGCGCCCAACGCGAAGTACTCGTGGCCGTCAGCCTCAAGGTTCTCGTCGAGCAACACCTGCTCGCCGGGGATCTCGGTGTGCTCGTCGAAGGTCGGCGGGGTCCAGTCGTCGGCGTCGGTGACCGGGCACCGGCAGTGCACCCCGTACTGTTTGCCCTCGAAACTCCTCGCGTAGTACCACCAGAGGTCACGCCGGGTCGGGACCGAGAGATCGGTCTCCTTGGTGCGGGCCTTGATCTCGTCGAAGATCTTCTGCCGCAACGGTTCGAGGTGAGCGGTCACCTGCTCGGTATAGGCGTTCTCGGCCTCCAGGTAGCCGATCACCTCGGGGTCGTCCTTATCGCGCAACCACTCGTACGGGTCGACGAACACGTCGCCGTGGTGTTCCCTCCGGTGGTTGTCGCGCTTGGCTACCGGCGGGGTGGCCGCGGGGCTCATGCGCCGATCCAATCCGCGAAGCGCAGGCCCGAGATCCGTTCGTACGCCTCGACATAGCGGTCCCGGGTGGCTGCCACGATCTCCTCGGGCAGCGGCGGCGGTGGCGCGTCACCGTGACGATCCCATCCGGAGTCCGCTCCGGTGAGCCAGTTGCGCACGAACTGTTTGTCGAAACTGTCCTGCACCACGCCCTGCCGGTAGGAGTCGGCCCGCCAGTAGCGCGACGAGTCCGGGGTGAACACCTCATCGGCCAGCACCACGGTGCCCGCGCCGTCCACACCGAATTCGAATTTCGTGTCGGCGATGATGATGCCCCTGGCCAGGGCGTGCTCGGCGCCCTGCAGATAGGTCTGCAGCGTGCGTTCCCTGAGCTGATCGGCCAGCGCCGGGCCGACCAGGTCGACCACCTTCTCGTATGCGATGTTCTCGTCGTGCTCGCCCAGGTCCGCCTTGGTCGCGGGGGTGAACAGGGGTTCGGCGAACCGGCTGGCCTCCCCGAGACCCGGCGGGAGCGGGATTCCGCACACCGATCCCGACTGCTCGTAGTCGATGAGCCCCGACCCGGTCAGATAGCCGCGGGCCACGCACTCCACCGGCAGCATCTTCAGCCGGCGCACCACCAGTGCCCGGCCCAGCACCTCCTCGGGGATGCGCTCATCGTCCGGGGGGCCGGCCAGGTGGTTGGGAGCATCGACCAGATCGAAGAAGAAGACGCTCATCGCGGTCAGGATCCGGCCCTTGTCGGGGATCTCCGATTCCAGGACGTAGTCGTAGGCCGAAATCCGGTCGGTCGCCACGAAGAGCAGGTGGTCATCGTCGATGCGGTACAGCTCGCGGACCTTGCCGCTGGCCAGGTGCTGGTAGTCGGACAGAGCGGGGCGCATCGGGCCAGCCTATGTGTTGGGATCGCTTTCATGAGATCGCGGTACCTCCCTTACGCCACCAGACCCGGCCGATTGCTGGCCCAGTTGCTCAGCGATATCGCCATGGTGATCTGGGTCGTGGTGTGGGTGCTGGTCGGCACTGCCGTGTATTCGGCGGTCGCCACCATCGCCGAGGTGGGCCGACAGGTCCAGGACGGTGCCAGCGGCGTCTCCGGGAACCTGAGCTCGGCGGGCGACAGCGCGGACGGGATCCCGCTGGTCGGCGACTCCTTGAGCAAGCCGTTGCGGGCGGCCAGCGACGCCGCGCTCGACATCGCCGGGGCCGGCCAGAACCTCGACACCACCGCAGGCTGGCTGGCCTGGGTGCTGGCCCTGGCAGTGGCGGCCGCACCGATCCTGTTCGTGGCGATGCCGTGGCTGTATCTGCGGATCCGGTTCTTCCGGCGCAAATGGACCGCGATCACGCTGGCCTCGACCGCTGCGGGTGAGCAGTTGCTGGCACTGCGGGCCCTGGCGAACCGGCCGTTGGCCAGGCTCACGGCTGTCACCGACGATCCCGTTGGCGCGTGGCGCCACCAGGACCAGCAGGCCATCCGTGGCCTGGCCGCCCTCGAACTCCGCTCGGCCGGTATGCGCCTGCGCCGTGATTTCGGCGCAATCAGTAACGCCCACCGTTACTAGACGCACCGAAATCACGGGAGTGGGAACCGTTTGGCGGGTACACCCGTCCAATCGAATGTGCTTGAGGACTATCTGCGTGACCACGATGGCGTGATTACCTTGGCCCAGGCACGGGAGGCTGGGCTGAGCAAGCAGGCGGTCTACCGCAGGGTCCGGTCCGGGAAATGGCTGCGCTGCTCACCTGGGGTGTACTTCGCCGACGATCGGCCGTTCACCGATTCAGCCCGGGTCCGGGCCGCGGTGTGGTCGGCGGGGCCGAACGCGACAGCAAGCGGCCTGGCGGCTGCGTGGTGGCACGAGGTGACGCGGTACCCGCCCGACACCGTCGAGGTCACCATCCCTCGAACGGGCCATCACCCGCAGCGGCACGGTATTCGCCTCCGCCGCCGTGACCTCGATCCCCGCGACATCGTGGAGCGCCGCGGCCTGCGGGTGACGGCGCTGCCGCTGACCGTCGTGGAGGCGGCGGCCCGGCGCGGCGGCGCCAAACTCATGGACTCCGCACTACAACGCCACGTGGAGCTGCGCGAGCTGTGGCGGGTACACCTGCGCAACAAGGGCAGGCACGGTTCCCCTGCCGCCCGCAGGCTGCTGCAGGCCGCGGCCGACGGAGCCCGTTCCGAGGCCGAACGGGTGCTGGTCAAACTGCTGCGAGAGGCCCGGATCACCGGGTGGAAGGCCAACTACCGGGTCGGCCGGTACGTGATCGACGTAGCCTTCCGCGACGAGAAGATCGCCATCGAAACCGACGGTTGGGCCTTCCACCACGACCAGGAGGCCTTCCAGCACGACCGGGTGAGGCAGAACGAACTCGCACTGCTGGGCTGGCAGGTGTTGCGGTTCACCTGGCTGGATCTCACCGAGTACCCGCAGCGGGTGATCGCCGAGATCCGGTTGGCCGTCAACTCCCGTGCAGGCGCCGCAGCCAGCTTCCGAACGGATGCCGCACGGTGACCGACCCCATCCGCACCCGACCGCGCACGATCAGGTGCAGCTGCGGCGACGGCGGGCTGGTCCGCACCTTGACCGTCGCGCTACCCGCGACCGCGTCGACACCGTTGAGGTCGGCGGTGGCCGAAGCGGGCACGATCAGCTCGGTCGAGCTGCAGTAGTCGTCGACGACGACCTCGACGACCGGCCCCGGCAGGATCGCCGAGGTGAAGTCGAGGGTGGTGGTGCACAGCCGGGTGTTCAGCTGCAGGGCCGGCGAGACCGTCCATTGCCCGCGGCGCACGATGGAGGTCATCCGACCACGCAGCACCTCGGGCGTCACGGCCACCCGTTGCGCCGATGGTCCCGTCAGCGGCAGATCGGCCAGCACGGTGTTCAGGTCGCCGCGGGTGCGGGCCGCGAGCGCGGCGTCGTAGCGCTCGCTGAACTCGTCAAGGGTGATCATGCCTTCGGCCACCGCACGCTCCAGCAGTTGCCCTACCTTCGCCCGGTCGGCGTTCGAGACTCGGAGATGGTCATCGCGGCCTGAGTCCATCACCCGAGATTAGGCGTTCGCCGCCGCAGGCTGAGCACCCCGACCGACAGCCATGCTGCCAGCGCGATCCAGAAAAACGCCAGCGATAAGGATTCCATTGCCGGCCATCCGGTTTCCACCCACATCGTGTGCGTCGCGGCCGAATACATGCCGAGCGGGAAGACCATGGCCCACCACAGGCCGGCGAACCGCAGACTGCGCGCCACCCGGGCCATCCGCAACACCAGGAAGTAGACGAGCGGCACCAGCCACACGCTCGCGCCGAGCCAGGTGAGCACCGTGACCGTCTCGACGGGCGCCAGCGCGACGGCCGGCCAGTCGGCGGCCTGCCCGGCGTGGTGGATGTGGTCGCCGGCGAGGGTGGCGATGGCCAGCCCACCCATCAGGATCCAGCTGTCGGGTTCGAAGCCACGCGGATCGAGCCGCTCGGCGAACGCCCGCATCAGTATCAGCGCCGTCATCACCAGATACACCGCGATCGCCAGCGCCCACAGGAGCACCGCGACCGATAGCAGTCGCAGGTCGGCGGCGACGGTGGCCAACCCCGAGGTCCCCACGCTCGCCAGCTCCCACCCGCCCCGGGATTCGGTGCGCAGCCAGGTCCAGCCCCGCGTCCACATGCTACGAATGGCCAGCGGCATCAGGATCAACCAACCGAGCAGCGCGACAGCACCCATCGTCCAGGGCACGCCGGGCCAGCCTTCCAGCCGTGTGCCCAGCACCGTGCACGCCGCGACGAAGGTGAACAACCGCAGTACCACGCCGGGGTCGGACAGGTCGCCGAAGTCGAAACGCTTGTACACCGCGGCCGCGATCAGCACCACCAGGAACACTGCGGCCAGCGCCGCAAGCGCCGCGCTGATCCGGCGGTATCCGTGGTCGGCCGCCGCGACCGAGACGATTCCCGTCGCCATCACTGCGGCGAACGCGTCCGGCCTCACGATCGCGCGGTTGACTCGGCCGACAGGATCACGCGAACGTCACTCCCCCAGTTCGACCACGAGGTGCCGAATGCCGGTGTGCCGGTTACTGCGGGTCCACTCGACGGGTCGCACCAGCCGGGCCGCACCGAAACGGGCCAGCAATTCCTCGAACAGCACGCGAAGCTCCAGCCGGGCCAGATTGGCTCCGAGGCAGTAATGGATGCCGTAACCGAAACCCAAGTGCGGATTGGGCTTACGGGTGATGTCGAATGTGTCCGGATCGGTGAACACCAGCGGGTCGCGGTTGGCCGAACCCTCCCACACCTGCACCTTCTGCCCGGCCCCGATATCGCAGCCGGCCAGTGACACCGCGCGGGTTGCCGTGCGCCGCTTGGACGGTGACGGAGACGTCCAGCGCACCATCTCCTCGATCGCGGTCGGCAGCAGCGACACGTCCAAACGCAATACCGCCAACTGAGCCGGATGGTCGATCAACGCCAATAGGCCACCGGCGACCGCGTTGCGGGTGGTCTCGGCGCCCGCGCTGAACAACAGGCTGAAGAACAGGTACAGCTCCAGATCCGATAGGGAGGCATCGGTGGCATTGGCGACCACCGACAGCATGTCGTCGGTCGGGTTGGCGCGTTTGGCGGCGATCAGTTCCTGCCCGAACGTGTACATCCGGGTACCGGCCTCCTGCGCCGACAGCTGGCCGACCGTGCCGCTGCGCGCCGACCCGAAGTCGAACTGCGGTTCGATCGCCCGAAACAGCCAATGCCGTTCGGACTCTGGAACTCCCAGCAGAATGCAGATCATCTGCATCGGCAGCTCGGCGGCCACGTCGACCAGGAAGTCGAGCGGTTCGCCGGGCACCACCGCGTCCAGCAGCCGGCCCGTCCTTGCCCGCAGATCGTCCTCGACCCGCCGGATCATCCGTGGGGTCAAGCCGGAGCTGACCAGCCTGCGGATCTGCGAGTGCCGCGGATCGTCCATCATGTTGAGCACCTGGCCGGCGATGGTCAGATCCTGCAGCAGGGTGCCGCCGTACGGCCGCCCACCGCCGGTCACCGAGGAGAATGTCTCCGGATCCCGCAGTACGGCATGCGTTTCGGAGTATGTCGCCACCGACCAGAAGCCTTCGCCGTCGGGGGTGTGCTCGGTGGGTTCATGCCAGTGGACCGGGGCGTCGCGGCGGTGCGCCGCGAACAACTCATGGGGAAACCCATGAGCGAAATTATCCAGATCGGTCAGATCCGCCAAGCTCACAAGATGGCACCCGAGGTGTACTTGGCGGCCTCGGGATAGCGCCCCACCAGGTCTTCGACGGCGGCGACGACGCCGTCCACCTGGGCCCCGGCGGCGCCGGTGAACGCCTGTTTGTCGGCCAGCGCCGCCTCGAGGGCCGCCCAGTCCAGCGGCAGCCGCGGATCGGCCGCCAGCCGATCGAGCAGATCCGGCTCCGAGCCCTTTTCGCGCATGGCCAGTGCAACGGCGACGGCATGTTCCTTGATCACCTCGTGGGCGGCTTCCCGGCCGACGCCGGCCCGCACGGCCGCGATCAGGATCCGGGTGGTGGCCAGGAACGGCAGGTAGCGGTCCAGTTCCCGCTGGATCACCGCGGGGTACGCGCCGAACTCGTCTAGCACGGTGAGGAACGTCTCGGTCTGCCCGTCGATCGCGAAGAACGCGTCCGGCAACGCGACCCTGCGTACCACCGAGCAGAACACATCGCCTTCGTTCCATTGCGCCCCAGCCAGTTCGGCGGCCATCGAAGCGTATCCGCGCAGCACCACCTGCAGGCCGTTGACCCGCTCACATGAGCGGGTGTTCATCTTGTGCGGCATGGCCGACGAGCCGACCTGTCCCGGTGCGAAGCCCTCGGTGACCAGTTCGTGCCCGGCCATCAGCCTGATCGTGTGCGCCAGCGACGACGCGCCCGCGCCCACCTGGACCAGCGCCGATACCACGTCGTGGTCCAGCGAGCGCGGGTATACCTGGCCGACGCTGGTGAAAACCTCTGTGAAACCGAGGAATTGGGCGATTCGCCGCTCCAGCTCGGCCAGCCGCTCAACGTCGCCGCCGAACAGGTCGAGCATGTCCTGGGCGGTACCCATCGGCCCTTTGATCCCGCGCAGTGGGTAGCGGTCGATCAGCTCGCGCAGCCGGGTCAGGGCCACCAGCGTTTCCTCGGCGGCCGAGGCGAACCGCTTGCCCAGCGTGGTGGCCTGCGCGGCGACGTTGTGGCTGCGGCCGGCCATCACCAGGTCGCGGTACACCACGGCCCGCTCGGCGAGCCGGGCCACCACCGCCACACCGTGGGCGTGCACGAGTTCCAGTGAGCGGCGGATCTGCAGTTGTTCGACGTTCTCGGTGAGATCGCGGCTGGTCATACCCTTGTGCACGTGCTCATGGCCGGCGAGCGCGTTGAATTCCTCGATGCGGGCCTTGACATCGTGACGGGTCACCCGTTCACGTGCGGCGATCGAGGCCAGGTCGACGTCCTCGATGACCCGCTCGTAATCGTCGACGACCCCGTCGGGGACGGCCACCCCGAGTTCGGCCTGGGCGCGCAGCACCGCGAGCCACAGCCGGCGCTCGGCGATGATCTTGGCTTCGGGCGACCAGATCGCGACCATCTCGTCGCTGGCGTAGCGATTGGCCAGAACATTTGGAATCGTCACGAACACACAGCTTACGGGCCGGGCGGGCACACCAATGAGACAGTGGAGGAATGCACTTCGTCGGACTCGACCTCGCGTGGGGTGAGAAGAACCAGACCGGCGTCGCGGCGGTGGACGCCGACGGGCGCCTGCTCCACGTGGGCGTAGCGCAGGATGACGAGGACATCGCGGCCGCGGTGAAGCCGTTTGTCCGCGGCGATTGCCTGGTCGCCATCGACGCTCCGCTGATCGTGGCCAACGAGACCGGGCACCGGCCGGCGGAGAAGGTGTTCAACCGGGATTTCCAGCGGTTCGACGCCGGTGCCCGCCCGGCGTTCACCGAACGGCCCGAGTTCAAACACCCGCGTGGTGCGCGGATCGCCGCCGCACTCGACCTGGATATGGATCCGGCCTCGTCGTCGGGCCGGCGGGCCATCGAGGTCTACCCGCATCCGGCGACGATCGTCCTGTTCGGGCTGGACAAGACGCTCAAGTACAAGCGGGGCGGGTTCGACGACCGCCGTCGCGACCTGCTCACGCTCATGGACCATATCGAGGGGCTCGACGCGGCGACCCCACGGCTGCGGGCCAACCGCAGCGTCGCGTGGGTCGAGCTGCGCAAACGAGTTGAGGCCGCCACCCGGCCCGGGCAACTCGACCGCGATGAGGATCCCGTGGACGCCGTGCTGTGCGCCTATATCGCGCTGTACTGGTACCACCGGCCCGAGGATGTGACGATCTACGGCGACTTCGCCTCCGGCTACATCGTCACCCCGTCGTTGCCGCAGGACCGCCTTCCGCGTGTCGCGGCGGCCCGCGAAACGGCCGAAACCCCGACGACGAAGCCGTCGACACCGTCCGCGCCCACGGCCGCCGTCGCCGAGTTCGCCGCCCGGCGGCCCGCCCTGGTGGCCGCGACCGACCGCTACGTCGAGTTGGTGACCTCATTGCTCGACGACGCCGGCATCAACTACCTGAGCATCACCGCCAGGACCAAATCGGTGGCCTCGTTCGCCGAGAAGGTCGACCGGCGCACCGCCGACGGCCAGCGGCTGTACTCCGACCCGCTGGTGGAGATCACCGATCAGGTGGGATTGCGGGTGATCACCTATCTGCGCGACGACGTCGACGCCGTGGCCAATCTGCTCGCCGACGAGATGCGGCTGCTCGATGACCGCGATATGGGACTGGAGACGGCCCGCGAGGGCCGGTGGGGCTACGCCAGCCGGCACCTGCTGGTGGGTGTCGAGGGTGAGCAGCAGCCCGCCTCCATTCAGGTGCGCACCGTCCTGCAACACGCCTGGGCCGAGTTCGAGCACGACGTCCGCTACAAGGGGTCGATCCCGGCCGCCCATGTCACCGAGCTGGACCGGCGGTTCACCCTGGCGGCCGGGCTGCTTGAGCTGGCCGACCGGGAGTTCACCGGGATCCGGGATCGGTTGCGCAGCACCATGACCGAGACGGAAACCGAGTTCTCGACGGATTCTCGGATCGCCACACCGGTGCTCGCCACCTATCTGGGCAACCGCTACGCCGACGCCGGCTGGTCGCGCACCGACCACTACGGCTGGATCTCGGGCCTGCTGCTCGAGCTCGGCATCACCTCATTGGACGAGTTGACCGCGGTGCTCGACTCCGTGGACGAGGACGCCGTCAACCGCGCCATGGACTACCGGTTCCCGGCCGGGGCGGTGCGGCGCCTCGACGATTCACTGCTCGCGCTGTTCACCGACCGCTATATCGAACTGGACGGCAACGCGCACCGAACCGCGCTCCTGCACAACAGGATCGAGCGGTTGCGCGCCGGATTCTAGGGCGCTTCGCCGAGGTGGGTCGGGTCGGTGATACCGGCCCCGCGGATGCCCAGCTGACGGTTGATCAGCGTGGTCAGCCCGAACAGCAGGATGCCGATCACCACCAGAATCCCGGCCAGGATGTACTGCTGCACCGGCCGGCCGGAGAACGGCAGCACCAGATAGGCCGACGCGAAGAACCCGATGACCGGAAGGACCGTCGGCGTCTTGAAATGCCCGCCCTCGGCCCGGACGTCGCGGCGCAGCACCAGCACCGCGATATTGACCATCGCGAACACCGCGAGCAGCAGCAGCGACGTGGTCCCACCGAGCACCGCGATCGCGTTGCTGTTGGCGAACGCCGAGACGTAGAAGATCAGGCCGAACGCGATCAGCGTGGTGAACACGATCGCCACCCACGGCGTGCGCCGGGTCGGGTGCACCGCGCCGAGCACGGGCGGCAGCACATGCTGGCGCGACATGCCGTAGATGAGCCGGCTGGCCATCAGCATGTTGATCAGCGCCGTGTTGGACACCGCGAACATCGAGATGAACGGCAGGATGTCCTCGATCGGCAGCCCCGGTGCGCCGGCCTTGACCACCTCGACCAGCGGGGTCTCGCTCGCGGCGAGCACCCCGACCGGAACCAGCGCCACCGCGACGATCGCCACCACGACGTAGACCAGGCCGGCGATGCCAAGGCCCGACAGCAGCACCTTGGGGAAGATGCGCACCGGATCCTTGGTCTCCTCGGCCATGTTCACCGAGTCCTCGAACCCCACCATGGCGAAGAACGCCAGCGATGTGGCCGTGGTGACGGCCAGGAACGTGCCCTTGTCGGCCGCGGTGTCGAAGGCGACGACGCGGGAGAAGTCCACGTCCGCAGCGCCTCCGGTGAAGGCCCACAACCCGACCAGGATCACCAGCAGCAGACCGGTGATCTCGATGAAGGTGAGAACGACATTGAGCCTGACGCTCTCGCCGACGCCCCGGAAGTTCACCATCGCCAGCAACGCCATGAACACCAGCGCCAGCACCACCACACCGGCCTTGCCCCAGCTGAAGTGGAACGCGGTGAAGAAGTTGGCCGCAAAGAACCTGGAAGCCGTTGAGGCCGACGTGATTCCGGAACACATCACGATGAAGGCGACCAGGAAGGTGACGAATTGGATACCGAAAGCCTTGTGCGCGTACAGGGCCGCGCCAGCGGCCTGCGGATACTTGGTCACCAGCTCCAGATAACTGAACGCGGTGACGGTGGCGATCAGGAAGGCGACGAGGAAGGGAACCCAGGCCGCACCGCCGACTTCTTTGGCGACCTGCCCGGTCAGGGCGTATACGCCGGTGCCGAGGATATCGCCGACGACGAACAGTAACAGCAGGCCAGGGCCCATCACCCGTTTCAATTCCGGCTGTTGCGCAACGCGTTCAGATTGCGACATTCCCCCTCCTCCGTTCGTCAGACGCGCACCACCCTCTCATCGACCGGCGCGAGCACGTCGAGCACCTCGATCAGCGTCGCACGGGCGTTGGCCCTTGGGCCCTCACCCGCGTCCACAAGCGATGCAACCACGGCTCCGTCGACCGCGCACACCAGGGCGGTCAATAGTTCGGCCCGCACCGACCGTCCCGACCGCTCCACCACCTCGACGACGGCGTCGGCCCGCTGTTGCAGGATGCGCCGCTGGATATCGCGCAGGCCGGGTTGACGGGCGCAGGCGATATAGCGCTCGTACCTCGAGATCAGCTCCTCGGTGCCGCGGGTTTCGGGCGACTCACCCACCAGCAGGTCCACCAGGACGTCCGCGGTCGATTCGGCACCGCGGCGGCGCCGGGACAGTGCGGCCACGCCGGCGGTCAGCTGCTCGGCCTCGCGGGTCCCGATGTACTCGACGGCCTTGACGATGAGGTCGTCGAGAGAGGAGAAATAGTAGGTGGTCGAGGCCAGCGGCAGGCCGGCCCGCCGGGCCACGGCCCGATGCCGTACGGCGTCGAAGCCGCCTTCGGACAGCAATTCAGCGGCCGCCCTGACGAGGGCATACCGCCGACGCTCTCCCTTGGGAGTGACCGCTGCCGTCACTTTCAACATGCTGCCAGGCAGTCCGGTCTCGCATCGGGCTTTCGGCCAATCATCAGCCTTTGCTCAGGTTTTCCTGGTCATAGCGCCATTGGCCGATGCCTCTATGACGATGGCAAGATAGCCCGCATGCCCAACTTGAGCCGTCGCGCCGTGATGCGCCTCGGTGTCGGTGCGGCCGCCGGCGCCGCCGGCGCCTACGCCCTCGGATCCGCCCCCGTGGCACTGACCAGTCCCGCTGCGCCACTGGCACCCCCGACCGCCGCGCCCACCTATGTGACCGGATCGTTCGTGTCCGCCGCACGTGGTGGCGTCGACACCAATTGGGCGATCGCCCGCCCGCCCGGCCAGACCGGCACGTTGCACCCGGTGATCGCGCTGCACGGCAAAGGGCAGGATGCCGCGGGCGTGATGGCGGGCGGTGTCGAGCAGGGGCTGGCCGAGGCGGTCGCCGCCGGCCTGCCCCCGTTCGCCGTGGTCGCGGTCGACGGCGGCGGAAGCTATTGGCACAAGCGGACATCCGGTGAGGACTCCGGCGCCATGGTGCTCGATGAGCTGATCCCACTGTTGGGTCAGCAGGGTCTGGACACCTCGCGGGTGGCCTTTCTCGGTTGGTCGATGGGCGGTTACGGGGCGCTGCTGCTGGGGTCGCGGCTCGGCCCGGCCCGTACCGCGGCGATCTGCGCGGTCAGCCCGGCGCTGTGGACCTCATCGGGGGCGGCCGCACCCGGCGCGTTCGACAGCGCCGAGGATTATGCCACCAACAGTGTCTGGGAGCAGCCCGCACTTGGCTCGATCCCGATCCGAATCGATTGCGGCAACAGCGATCCGTTCTATTCGGCGACCAAACAGTTCATCGCGCAGTTGCCCGATCCGCCGGCCGGTGGCTTCTCGCCCGGTGGCCACGACGCCGGTTTCTGGAGTTCGCAGCTGCCCGCCGAGCTGAGCTGGATGGCCCCACTGCTGACCGCCTGACTGAGTGTCCGGGTGGGTCGCCTGACCGTGCCGAGCAGACGCGCAGGTACCCGGAACGGCGTCGTACCGGGTACCTGCGCGTCTGCT
>NZ_JBSFPX010000112.1:0-23287 GCF_053588415.1 Mycobacterium sp. NPDC003449 | reverse complement strand
ATCGGCCAGTGCCGCAAGAGCACCACGGGGGTGATGTGCCCGTCCTACATCGCCACCCGCGAGGAGGAACACGCCACCCGTGGGCGGGCCAACGCTCTGGTGAAGGCCCTCTCCGATCCGAACCCGCAAGCCTCGCTGGGCGACGAGCGGCTGCACGAGATCCTGGACCTGTGCCTGATGTGCAAGGCATGTAAGGCCGAATGCCCGCTCGGGGTCGACATGGCCAAGCTCAAGAGCGAGACGCTCTCGCACCACCACGATCTGCATGGGGTGCCGCTGCGCTCCCGGATCTTCGGTTCGATCCGGCTGCTCAACCGGATGGGGTCCGCGCTCGCCCCGCTGACCAATCTGCCCGGCCGGAATCGCCTGGTCCGCAAGGCGATGGAGCGGTCGATCGGGATCGCGGCGCGCCGTCCGATGCCGCAGTACAAATTCACCAGCCTGCCCCGCTGGTACCGCAGGGCCGGGCGACGGTCCCAGCCGGCCGCGGGCCTCGGCACTGTCAACTTCCTCGCCGATTCGTTCACCTCCTACACCGAACCGCACATCGGTCGCGCGGCGATCGAACTGCTGCAGCGGTCCGGATGGTCGGTCGAACTGGTCACCAGTGGCTGCTGTGGCCGGTCGGCGCTGTCGAAAGGCCTTGTCGACCAGGCCAAGTCGAAGGCGAGCGCGATGGTCGAACACCTGACCGTCAACACCGCCGACGGATCACCGATCGTTGGCTGCGAGCCGTCGTGCCTGTTCACCCTGCGCGACGAACACCAGTCGATGCTGCCGGGCGATCCGCGGGTGCGCGCGGTCGCCGACCGGGTCAAACAGGTCGAGGAGTTGCTGACCGAGGCCATCGACGACGGCCGGCTGGTGCTCGCGGCCGACTCGTGGCTGGCCGGCCGCCAGATCGTCTATCACGGGCACTGCCACCAGAAGGCGGAAGTGGGTACCGCGGCCACCGTGGCCCTGCTTCGCCGGATACCGGGCGCCGACGTCGTCGAGATCGATGCCGGCTGCTGCGGGATGGCGGGCTCCTTCGGCTACGAGGCCGAGCACTACGAGATGTCGATGACGGTCGGGGCGGACCGCCTCTTTCCGGCCATCGAGGATGCCGGTCCGGACGCCGTCATCGCCGCGACCGGCACCTCGTGCCGGGAGCAGATTTTCCACGGGACCACCCGGTCGGCCTGGCACCCGGTCGAACTCGTCGCCGAGGCACTCGTCCCGGCACCGTCGAATGGAGATGCGCGAGATGCGAATAATCCGCTTCACTGATCATGCTGGATCCGCGCCGCGCAGCGGTGTTCTCGACGGCGGTGAAATTCGCAGTCTCGAAGGCGGCTTGACCCATCTGCGGCCCGGACGTCCGATCGCGGCCCTCGACGAGGCGGTGCTGCTCAACCCGTGTACGCCGAAGGTGATCGTCTGTGCGGGGGCGAACTACGCCAGCCAGGTCGCCGAGGCCGGGCTGGCGACCCCGACCCAACCGGTGCTGTTCCTCAAAGGACTCAACACTCTTGCGGATCCGGGCGATGCGATCAGGTATCCGGACGGGCTGCAACGCCTGGAGTACGAGGGTGAACTCGCGGTCGTCATCGGGCGGACCGCCCGCAACGTCGAGCCCAGCCGGGCGCTCGAGCATGTCGTCGGCTACACCTGCGCCAACGACGTCACGGCCAGTGACTTCCGCGCGGACGGCCAGTGGACCAGGGCCAAGAGCGCCGACACCTTCGGCCCGATGGGCCCATGGATCGAGACCGATATCGAAGACCCGCAATCGCTTCGGATCACCACCCGGCTCAACGGCCGCGCCGTTCAGGACTGCGGCACCGACGATATGATCTTCGGGGTCGCCGAACTCATCGGGTGGATCAGTCGCTGGATCACCCTGCACCCGGGGGACGTGATCCTCACCGCGAGTCCGGCCGGGGTCGGGCCGATGGTCGTCGGGGACACCGTCGACGTCGACATCACCGGCATCGGCACGCTGTCCAACACCGTGGCTGCCGACCTCGCGGCCGTGAGGTGACGGTGGATTACCGGTCGATCCTGCTGGACGAGACCCACGCGTTCGGGTCGCTGATCGGCGGGTGCGACGCGTCGGCCCCGGTGCCCACTTGCCCGGGATGGACGGTGGACGAGCTGTTCCGTCACGTCGGCCGGGGTAACCGGTGGGCCGCCGAACTTGTGTCGCAGCGCGCCGATTCGGCGCTGGACCCACGCTCGGTTCCGGACAGTGAACCGCCTGCCGGCCCGGCCGGCGGGCCCGGCTGGCTGCGGGCCGGGGCGACGCTGCTGATCGACGCCGTCGCGTCCGCCGGGCCCGACACCGCCGTGTGGACGTTCCTCGGGCCCCGCCCGGCGCGGTGGTGGCTGCGGCGTCGCGCCTACGACACCATGCTGCACGCCGTCGACGCGGCGATCGCCGCCGGGACGACGCATCCGCTGGCCGCGGAGGTGGCCGCCGACGCCCTCACCGAGTTCCTGGAACGCGTTGTCGCGCAATCGGGTCCCGGCTCCGCGCCGTTGATGCCCGGCCGACGGCTGACTTTCGTGGCCGCCGACGTCGACGCCGAGTGGGCCGTTCGGGGTGCCGATGCCGGTCTCGAGTGGTCGGCCGGCGATGGTCCGGCGGACGTGGTGCTGCGGGGAGCCGCCGACGACCTGCTGTTGGTGGCGGTTCGCCGGCGGCTGCTCGACGACACCCGTATACGGGTGGTCGGTGACCCGGCGGTCTGGCGGGAGTGGTTGGGTAACACTCCGTTCGAGTCGAGCCAGAACCGCTCGATCGCCGCCATCGACGCTACCGGGCAGGCACCACCATGACCGGGACCGGTGAGTGCCGCAGGATCCTGGCCGCGGCCGAGCCGAGGAACACCTGCGCGGACTGGGCCGCCGCGCCCGACCCGAGCAGCAGCAGGTCGCCGGTCTCCCACCCCACGCTTTCCACCGCCGTGTTCCAGTCATGCCCACTGCCCACCACGACGTCGACGTCGGGGCCCGCCATATCCTCGCGAATGGCGTTGAGCTGCCTGGCGATATCCTCACGGGTACGCCGGGACCACTGTGCCACCACGAGGTCCTCGGCCGAGGACTCGATGCTGCCCGCGAAGGCCGCCACATTGCGCACCGTGAACGAGACGATGCGCAGGCTCGCCGACCAGGCCTTGGCCAGCTCGGCGACCGCCGGGATGAGTCCGTTGACGTCGGCCTCCCCGCCGTAGGCCGCGGTGAGCCTGCGGATCCGGCCGCTGCGCTGCGCATACCCGCGCGGTGCGATCGCGACCGGAAGCTGTGCGGTGTGCACCAGCCGTTCGGTGACGCTGCCCAGGGCGACCCGGCCCAGTAACCCGGCCGAGGAGGACCCGACCACCACCAGGCTCGATTGGTTGGCGGCCGCGAGATCGGTCAAACCCGTTGGGATCGACGTGGATTCACTGATGACGGTGGAGACCTCGACATCGGTGGGCAGGGCCGTCGCGGCCCGCTCAAGGGACTGATTGGCCTGTCCGGTGACGTAACGCAGATACTCCTGTTCCACCGGGTCGCCGCGCGGCGGCCACGGCCGTTCCACCACCGCCGCGGCCACCACCTTGTCGCCGGTCGAGCGCGCGATCTGGGCGGCCAGATGCAGCGGTGCGCTGCTGTGCCTACTGGCGCTGAACGCGGCCAGGATGGTCATCAGGCACGCTCCCCGGCGCGGATCCGCGCCACCACATGCGTCACCGGAATCTGGTGTTCGGCGCGGGCCCGGTCGACGACGTCGAACCGCTGCCACACCGAATCCTCGGGTGGCAGTGTCGAGATCACGATCTGGTCGGGGTGGAACGCCTCGACCGCGGCGGACAGTGCGCGCAGCGGCCGGTAGTCGCCCAGCTCACCGTCCGCATCCAGGCTCTCGGACCGCAGGGTGGTCAGCGTCTGATCCAGGCGGGTCTGGGCGGCCCGCTGGGTGGCCTCCGAAATATCCAGCGGCCCATGGGTTGCGGCCACCCCGGTGTCGATCGGGCTGGCCGGCACCACCACGCGGTAGACGGCGTCCCGGTCGGCGCCGATCCGCCGAAGCTCGTCGAGCAGCTCACCGGACTGCACGGTCTGGTTGGCCAGCACCAGCACCCGGTGCGGATGGGCGGCCGGCGCCGCATCCGCCACCTCGGGACGCTTGCCGATGAACATCCGGTTCGCCAGGAACAGCGCGATCACCACCGCCCACGACAACAGGCTCAGGGTCAGGGCTTTGCGGTTGTCCCCGCCCTGCACATACATCTGCACCAGGATCGCCGCGATGCACGCCGCGGTGAGGATAGACAGCACCGGGAACAGCCACATCTTGACCTTGAGCTGGTCCGGGGAGGTCCGGTAGCGCAGCACGATCTGCGAGATCGCGATCAGCAGGTAGACGAACAGGATCACCGCGCCGCTGGAGTTGAGCAGGAACGCGAAGATCGTGTCGGGCGAGAACGCCGCCGCGATCACGCAGATGAAACCGATCACCGACGAGGTGAGGATGGCCGCCGCGGGCACCCCGCGGCGGGTCACCGCGACCAGTTGGGGCGGCGCCTCACGCCGGGCGGCCAGCACGAACAGCATCCGCGATGCGGTGTACATGCCCGAGTTCAGGCAGCTCAGCACGGCCGTCAGCACCACCGCGTTCATGATGTGGTCGGCGTAGGGGATGCCGATCTCGGTGAACGCCGCGACGAACGGCGACGCCGAGGTCTGGTCGCCGTTCCACGGCAGGATCGTCACCAGCAGGAACGCCGAGCCGACGAAGAACAGCGCGATACGCACGATCACCGAGTTGGCGGCCTTGGCCACGGCCCGTTCCGGATCGGCGGACTCGGCCGCCGCGATGGTGGCGATCTCGGCGCCGACCATCGAGAAGATCACCGTCACGACGCCGACCGTGATGGCCGTCGCGCCGAGCGGGAAGAACCCGCCGTGCGCGGTCAGGTTGGAGAAATCCAGGCTCTTGTTCGGCCACACGCCAAGCACATACAGCGAACCCAGCCCGATGAACACCAGGATTGCGGCCACCTTCACGCCGGCGAACCAGTACTCGAACTCGCCGAACGAGGACACCGAGAACAGATTGGTGGCCGTCATCGCTATCAGCAGGATCAGCGCGGTCAGCCACAGCGGAACGTCCATCCAGTACTGGATGATCTTGGCGCCGGCGATCGCCTCGAATCCGACGACGATGACCCAGAAATACCAGTACAGCCAGCCCACCGAGAAGCCCGCCCAGTTGCCGAGCGCGTTGCGGGCGTAGTCGGCGAAGGATCCGGTCGACGGATTGGCCACCGCCATCTCGGCCAGCATCCGCATCACCATGATGATCAGCACGCCGGCCAGCCCGTAGGTGATGAAGACGCCGGGGCCGGTATCGCCGATCACCACCCCGGAACCGACGAACAGGCCCGCGCCGATGACCCCGCCGATGGCGATCATCCGAAGCTGACGCTGGCTCAAAGCTTTTTTCAGTGCGGGGGTTTCACCCATGTCGGTCCCCTTCATCAAGATGACTCAGACCACAAAACTGCCAAGAGGCACGCTATGCCCGGGGCTGCCGCTCAGGTGGCGGAATGCGGGCTGAGAATTCGCTCAGGCCCCGAGGGACACGAGCCCGCGCGCCGGGGTCAGCGCATGCGTCATCCGCACGTCGTGGGGTTCGGCGGGCAGTTGGTCGACGAGTTCGTCGTCGCGCACCACCGCGACCAGCCGCGCGCCGGTGCGCGCGAGGCCGAGCGTGCGGTCGTAGAAACCGGCGCCACGCCCTAGCCTGACCCCGAAACGGTCCACGGCCAGCGCCGGGACCAGGATCACCGTGGCCTCCGCGGCCGCATCGGGCCCCAGCCACGGACGCGCCGGTTCGCGCAATCCGAAGGCCGCCCCGACCAGGCCGCCGGGGCGGTACACCCCCCACCGCAGCGGCTGCGGAACGCCGTCGGCATCGTTGCGGGCAACCGGAAGCAACACTCGCACACCGAGATCCAGCAAGCCGTCGAGCAGCGCGGTGGAGCCGGGCTCGGTCCCGACCGGAACATAGGCACACACCGTCCGGCCGGACTCGGCCAGACCGGGCAGGCTGCGGCACAGGGCCCGCGCCTCGGCGTCGCGCAGCCCGCCCGGCAACGAGCGCCGGTTCCGCAGAATTTGCCTGCGCAATTGCGTCTTCGTCGGCGCAGGGACCATCGGGACCATAGCCTCCACCATTTCAGGTTGGACGTTAGTGTGTGAACGATGACCACGCCTTCAAAGGCGGCACCGTTGGTGCCCATACCTCATACGGCGGTCGTCCCGGCTGCGGGTTTGGGAACACGATTCCTCCCGGCAACCAAGACCGTTCCCAAGGAGTTGCTGCCGGTCGTCGACACGCCCGGTATCGAACTCGTCGCGGCCGAGGCCGCCGAAGCCGGCGCCGAACGGCTGGTCATCATCACCTCGGCGGGCAAGGACGGCGTCGTCGCGCACTTCGTCGAGGACCTCGTGCTCGAGGGCACGCTGGAGGCCCGCGGCAAAGTGAAGATGCTGGAGAAGGTGCGCCGCGCCCCCGCCCTGATCAAGGTCGAATCGGTGGTGCAGGCCGAACCGCTCGGGCTGGGACATGCGGTGAGCTGTGTGGAGGCGAGCCTGGGCCCCGACGAGGACGCCGTCTCGGTGCTGCTGCCCGACGACCTGGTGCTGCCGACCGGGGTGCTGGAGACCATGTCGAAGGTGCGGGCCAAACGCGGCGGCACGGTGCTGTGCGCGATCGAGGTGCCCGGCGACGAGATCAGCGCGTACGGCGTCTTCGACGTCGAGGCGGTGCCCGACGCGGACAACCCGAACATCCTGCGGGTCAAGGGCATGGTCGAGAAGCCCAGGGCCGAGGATGCGCCGTCGCCGTACGCCGCGGCCGGGCGGTATGTCCTGGACCGGGCGATCTTCGACGCGCTGCGCCGCGTCGCACGTGGTGTGGGCGGTGAGATCCAGCTCACCGACGCCATCGCCCTGCTGATCGAGGACGGCCATCCGGTGCATGTCGTCGTGCACCGCGGCGCTCGACACGACCTGGGAAATCCCGGCGGGTACCTGAAGGCTGCGGTTGACTTTGCGTTGGAACGTGACGACTACGGCCCGGATCTGCGGCGGTGGTTGGTCGAACGACTGGGTCTGGCCGAGGCCGGGAACTAGCCGCAGCGCTAGCCGTCCGCGCGGCGCCGCCGGGCCCGGCACAGGGTAGAAAGGCGAGTTGTGCGTTCGGTGGAGGAACAGCAGGCCCGGGTAGCGGCCGCCGCGGTGGCGCCCAGACCGGTGCGGGTGGCCATCGCCGAATCGCAGGGCCTGATGTGCGCCGAAGAGGTCGTCACCGAGCGGCCCATGCCGGGGTTCGATCAGGCCGCGATCGACGGCTACGCGGTGCGCAGCGTCGATGTGCTCGCGGTGGGCGATTCGGACGCCGAGGACGGCGGCGGCGATGGCGGCGGCGAGATCAGCCTGCCGGTGATGGGGTCGGTCGAGGCCGGTGCGCGCACGCCCAGCCGGCTGCAACCCCGCCAGGCGGCGCGGGTGCAGACCGGCGCGCCGATGCCGACGCTGGCCGACGCGGTGCTGCCGCTGCGCTGGACCGACGGCGGGAAGAACCGGGTCCGGGTGCTGCGCGGGGTGCGCTCGGGCGCCTATGTGCGGCGCACCGGAGACGATGTGCAGCCCGGCGATGTCGCGGTGCGGGCCGGCACGATCATCGGGGCGGCCCAGGTCGGCCTGCTGGCCGCGGTGGGGCGCGACCGGGTGCTGGTGCATCCCCGGCCGCGGCTGTCGGTGATGTGTGTGGGCGGCGAACTCGTCGACGTGTCCCGCAACCCGGGCACCGGGCAGGTCTACGACGTGAACTCCTATGCGCTGGCCGCGGCGGGCCGCGACGCCGGCGCCGAGGTCAACCGGGTCGGCATCATCAGCGCCGATCCGCGGGAACTGCGGGAAACCGTTGAAGGCCAGGTCAACCGGAACGAGATCGTGGTGATCGCCGGGGCCGTTGGCGGCGCCGCCGCCGAATCGGTCCGCACGGTGCTCTCCGAACTCGGCGATATGGAGGTCACCCGGATCGCCATGCATCCGGGTTCGGTGCAGGGCTTCGGGCAGCTGGGGCGCGAAGGCGTGCCGGTCTTCCTGCTGCCGGCTAATCCGGTGAGCGCGCTGGTGGTGTTCGAGGTCATGGTGCGCCCGCTGATCCGGTTGTCGCTGGGTAAGCGTCAGCCGATGCGGCGGGTGGTGCAGGCCCGCACGCTGGCCCCGATCACGTCGGTGCCGGGTCGCAAGGGCTTCCTGCGCGGGCAGCTGATGCGCGACCAGGACAGCGGTGAATACCTGGTGCAGGCGCTCGGTGGCGCCCCCGGTGCGTCCACACATCTGCTGGCCACCCTCGCCGAGGCCAACTGTCTGGTGGTGGTGCCCAGCGAGGCCGAGGAGATCCGCACCGGCGAGACGGTCGACGTCGCGTTCTTGGCCCAGCGCGGCTGACTCGATGAGCCCGTTCCGTTCCGGTGGTGTTCATCCGGGCTGGCCTGAGCCCATCGGTCCGCTGCGGGTACCCGCCGGGGTGGTGCGGCTACGGCCGGTGCGGCTGCGAGATGCCGCGGCGTGGAGCCGGATCAGGCTGGCCGATCGCGCCCACCTGGAGCCGTGGGAGCCGGTCACCGGAGTGGATTGGGCTGTACGGCATGCGGTTTCGTCGTGGCCCGCGATCTGCTCGGGGCTGCGGTCCGAGGCCAGGCGGGGGCGGATGCTGCCCTACGCGATCGAGCTGGACGGGCAGTACGCCGGTCAGCTGACCATCGGCAACGTCACCCACGGGGCGTTGCGCTCGGCGTGGATCGGCTACTGGGTGGCCAGCGCGAAGACCGGTGGCGGGGTCGCGACGGCCGCCCTCGCGCTGGGGCTGGACCATTGTTTCCACGGGGTGCGGCTGCACCGGGTGGAGGCCACGGTGCGGCCGGAGAACGTGATCAGCCGCGCGGTGCTGGCCCGGGTCGGGTTCCGCGAGGAGGGTCTGCTGAAGCGTTACCTGGAGGTCGACGGCGGTTGGCGCGATCACCTGCTGGTGGCGATCACGATGGAGGAGCAGTCGGAGTCGGCCGCGCAGGCCCTGGTGCACGCCGGGAAGGCCGGCTGGTGCTGAGACTGTCGGGGGTCTCGGCGCCCGGTCCGCGAGCTTGACGTAACCGTCGCCGCACGCGCCCGAACGCAACGCTTACGTCGAATTCGACGGGGCCCAGACGCCCAATCGTGTTACTAATGTGACATTTGTGACTGTTGGTGCTTGAATCCAGTGAATTACAGGTGTGTAATTGGGTCGGCGCGCCATCGATGGATGCGCTGGTCACAGACCTAGCCTGGAGGGGAAAGGAAAGGCGTCATGCCAAGCATCCCCCAATCACTGCTGTGGATCTCTCTCGTCGTTCTCTGGCTGTTCGTGCTGGTGCCGATGCTGATCAGCAAGCGCGATTCGGTCCGGCGCACCAGCGATGTCGCCCTCGCGACGCGCGTGCTCAACAGTGGGCGCAACGCTCAGCGGTTACGGCGCGGTCCCGCGGCGGGCCATCACAGCGACCCGCACTGGCAGCCGACCGAGGACCATCTCGAGGAGCCGTTCGAGGCTGAACTCGACGAGCCCGAGGCCCAACCGAAGCGTTCGGTGGTGGTCGCGGCCGCGGTCGCCGAACCGGCCGAACCCGACTACCTCGACGTCGATGTCGTCGACGTCGATTCCGGTGCACTGCCGGTCGGCACGGTCCTCGAGGAGGAGTCTGTCGACGAGGCCGAAGCTGAACCGGTCGAAGCCGTCGACGAGGACGAAGCCGTCGACCCTGTCGACGAGGCCGAAACCGATCAGCTGCAGCTCCATCTCGACGATCCCGAAGAGTTCTTCGAGGTCGGCGCCGACACCGCCGAGGCCGTCGCCGAGGACGTGACCGATGAGGCCGAGTCCGATCCCACGGCCGACGAATACGAATACGTCGACGACTCGTCCGGGCTGGAAGCCGAATCCGACGGCGAGGGCGAAGGTGAGCCCGCGGATGCGCGCGTTACCCCGCTCAGCGCGTCGCGGCAGCGGCGGTTCGAATCCAAGACCGCGGCCGAGGTCAGCGCCCGCAAGTACAAGTTCCGCAAGCGGGTGCTCGCGGTGTTCGCGGTGCTGCTGGTGGGTTCGGCGGCCGCGGCGTTCCTGCTCACGCCGACCGCTTGGTACGTGTGTGGGACGGTCGCCGCGATCACCCTGCTGTACCTGGCCTACCTGCGCCGCCAGACCCGGATCGAGGAGCAGCTGCGCCGTCGCAGGGCCGCCCGGATGATGCGGTCCCGGCTGGGTGTGGAGAACACCGACGATCACAAACTCGACGTGGTGCCTGCCCGGCTGCGCAGGCCGGGTGCCGCGGTGCTGGACATCGACGATGAGGACCCGGTCTTCGAGCACCTGGAGTACGCGCCGCCGCCCCGCGAATACGATCTACCCCGCGCTTCTGGGCAGTAGCGCGTCCGGTTTCGGAAGAACGGACGCAGGCTGGTAGCCTTTTGCTTCGGTATCAGGGGCTATGGCGCAGTTGGTAGCGCGACTCGTTCGCATCGAGTAGGTCAGGGGTTCGATTCCCCTTAGCTCCACAGTAAAGCCGCAGATCAGAGACATGATCTGCGGCTTTTCCGATTGGTCGTCGGCAGTCCGTCCGCAGCATCCGCTGAACGGCTGTGGCGTTGGCCGCGCCAGCTGGAATTTCCGGAGACGATCACGTTATGGAGCCATAACACTAGGATTATGTTGCGCACTTAGAACATAGTGAAGCGACATGTCTCAGAGCTAACTGGTCCATCAAGTCCATGTTCTGGACCCATAACATACGAATCATGTGATGGTACCGTAACATCATGTCTCAGCCGCGGGTCGATCGACAGCTCATGCAACTTGGTGCGGCGTTGCGCAACGCGCGGATCGAAGCTGGGCTGACTCAGGACGAGCTGGGTGACCGTGCCGGTGTCTCCCGACAGTTGGTCAGTCGTGCGGAGTCCGGTAGCCCCAGGGGGGAGGTCGGCCGTGTTGCCCAAATCGCAACCGCACTCGGCTACCGGCTCACCATTACCCCACGCAAGTTGCCGAAGCCGACAAGTGATCGCAAAACGGTGAAGCAATATCTGGATGAAATCAATCGGTCCGCCCACACTGAGCCTTTGAATCCCCCTGGTGAGGATGGCCCCGTCAGATGACTGAGCTAGTCGTAGCACTCAGTGGTCGGCTCATCGGAGTAGTTACTCAGGCCGATGGCAAACCCAGATTTACCTACATCGACGAGTACGCGGACGACCCGGATGCAACTCCGTTATCGCTGTCGATGCCGCTTGCGATAGGGAAAAGCTACGACCATCGCATCACCGCTCCGTGGCTTTCCAACTTGCTTCCAGACGACGACCAGGTCCGTGAGAATTGGGCACGTGAACTGGGAGTTTCAGCGAGCAACGCGACTGAACTACTCGAGCGAGTCGGCCACGATGTCGCGGGTGCGGCGCAACTAGCCGCCCCGGCCGAGATTGAGAATGTCCTTGCTCGACAGGGAAGTTTGGCGGTCGTCTCGGAGACAATAATCGGAAAGCGCTTACGCGAACTGGTTTCTCATCCATCTCACTGGGCAGACGCCGCCGACGGATGGAGCCTCGCTGGTGCTCAATCAAAGTTCACCGTGGCTCGAACGCCAGATAATGAATGGGCGTGGGCACACGGTAGTGCACCTAGCACGCACATCATCAAACCTGGTATCGGGCACTATCCAGGTCAAGCCCTCAATGAACACCTGTGCCTCCGCGCGCTCGAACAGGTCGGGATCGTCACGGCGAAGACAGATTTCATGTCATTCGACGGAGCCGAAGCGATTGTCATAGAACGTTACGACCGACTCCGTCTCCCGAACGGCACGATCGTGCGGATCCACCAAGAAGACATGTGCCAAGCCCTGTCGGTCTGGCCGCAGTACAAATACACATCCAACGGGGGGCCGTCGGCCGTCGACATCAGTCAACTGCTATCGAAAGTTGCTTCTCAACGCGACGTCGACCGATTCACGGATGCCGTGGTCGCGCAGTATTTCTTAGGCGCGCCGGACGGCCACGCCAAGAACTACTCGGTAATCCTTGACGGCGAGGATGTCACGCTCGCGCCCATCTATGACGTTGCAAGCATTCTCCCGTACGAGCGCCGAGAGGGATCAGGTCTTGATCGCGTCGCGATGTCACTCGGCGGCCACAACAAGTTTGGCGACGTGAGAATGAGGCACATCGAACGCTTCGCGACGAACACTGGAACCGACCCTGACCGGCTGGTGGCCCGAACTCGCGACATGATGACAGGCTTGCCGGCCGCAATCGCCGACGTTGCGTCGAAGAGCACAGGCGAGGGGCTGGCAGAGTTGAGCGAGGCGCTGCTGCGCGAAACTAGAGCACTGGCTGCCACCCTGGATGCCTAGGTGGCGGTCATCCCCGTCCGCATCGAGTAGGTCAGGGAATTCGAATCCCCTTAACTCCACCAGATTTGAGCAGGTCATCGGTATTTTTTGCCGGTGATTCCGGGTCGCGCAGCGACCGGAAGCACAACCAACTGGCCAGCGGCATGGCGATCAGCGGAATCAGCGCGATCTGCAGCGTCGTGACCTGCGCGAGCGTGCCGATGACCGGGCTGGCCAGTCCGCCGATACTGACGGTCAAGCCGAGGGCGACGCCGCTGGCGGTGCCCACCCGCGACGGCAGATAGTCCTGTGCCAGCGTGATCTGCAGTGAGAACGGCACGTACAGGCCGACGGAGGTCAACGCGATGAACGGGTACACCGCCGGACCCGGAACGGTTACCACGCCCTCGATCGCGAAGATCGAAACCAGATACGCCCACCGCGTGACCGTGGCCCGGTCCCATCTGCTCGCCAGATAACCGCCCCACACCGAACCGATGACGCCGCCGAAGAACAGGATGAACAGCGCGGCGGTGCCGGCGAAGCTGCTACCGCCCATGCGGCCCTGCACGAACAGCGCGATGAACGTGCTCAGCCCGACGAACGCGATGGACCGGAACACCACCGCGAGAGACAGTTTCGCGAACGAGCGGACGTCGTCGCGGCCGGACGCCACCGCGGCGGTCGTCTTCGCCTGGCGCCGCTGCAATCCGCGCAGGACCGGGATGGTCACCGAGACGCCGGCGATCGCGGGAAGGATCAGCATCGGTGTCCACCGCAGCCCGTTGACCCCCACCACCGCGGCGACCATCAGCGGAGCCAGGGCGAAGCCGAAGTTCCCTCCGGTCGAGAAGTAGGCCATCGCACGGTGGCTGCCCTCGCTGGCCAGGCGCGCCACCCGGGCCGCCTCGGGATGGTAGGCGGCCACGCCGATTCCGGACAGGGCGACGAATGCCAGTGTCCAGCCGTAGGAGCCGCTGAGGCCGCAGACGGCGATACCCGCGCCGCCGAGCAGCATGCTGCCGGGGAGGAGCCAGGGCAACGCGAAGCGGTCGGCGATCGCGCCGAACAACGGTTGCGCGACCGAGGACAGCAGCGACGCCGCCAGGACCAGACCCGATGCCGCCGCGAGGGCGTACTGCCGCTGCGCGACGAAGAACGGCACAAGGGCGGCCACCGAACCTTGGTAGACATCGACACACGCGTGTCCGGCAGCCAGCAGCGCGATACCGGTGTTCCGTCGCATGCCTTCCATGTTCGGGTTGGACGGCCTGTCCGGCTTTCATTAATCTGACAGATGATGTCGAAAATCCGCCACACGCCGGTCGCGCCGACCTACACCCGGCGACTCGCCTCCGGTGAGGCCATCGACCTGCACCACCACGACGACCACCAGATCGTCTACGCCGGAAGCGGCGTTCTGACGGTGATGACCAACCACGGATCGTGGGTCGCGCCCGCCACCAGGGCCATCTGGATTCCGGCGGGCGTTCCTCATGAACACCGGGCCCACGGTGAAACGCAGATGCACCTGATCGGTCTGCCCGCCGCGGACAACCCACTCGGTTTGACGTCGCCGACCGTACTGAAGGTCGGCCCACTCCTGCGCGAGCTGATCGCCGCGTACACCCGCGACGACTCGGACAGCCCGGAACGCACGCGTCTTCGGGCGGTGCTCCTCGACCAGTTGCGCGCCTCGCCGCAACAGCCGCTGCACCTGCCGGCTCCGGCGAACCCGCAGTTGTGTCGGGTCTGCGACATCCTGCGCGCCGACCCGAGCGACTCCAGGACCTTGGCCGAGCTCGGCCGGGTCGTCGGCGCCAGCGAGCGCACCCTGTCTCGACTGTTCCGCTCCGATCTCGGGATGACCTTTCCGCAATGGCGCACCCAGTTGCGACTGCACCGGGCGCTGGTCCTGCTGGCCGACGGCACCTCGGTGACGACGGTCGCCTATCAGTGCGGCTGGTCGACGCCGAGTGCGTTCATTCACGTCTTCCGAAGCACTTTCGGCTACACCCCCAAGGCGTTCGCGGGCGTCACGCCGGCGTGACGCCGGTGAGTTCCTGCGACACCGTCCACATCCGCGAGGCATTCACGTTGTCGCGCAGCGGTTTCCACAGTTTCTGCGGTCCGGGCGGGCCGCCGACGTTGCCCGGCCACTGCGGTCCGTAGCACCCGCCGCCCTCGGGAGCGGTCGCGGCCAGCAGGGCCGGGAACTTCGCGCTGTCCACGGTCCCCACGATCAGATCCCGTGCCGACAGCCAGCGGATCATCCGGACACCACCGGTGTCCTTGGCCCGCCCCACTTCTGGGCGGGCCGCCAGCAGGCTGGTCGGGGCGACGCCGGGATGGGCGATATTGCTGGTGATGCCCCAGCCGGCGGCCCGGCTGCGGCGGTCGAGCTCCAACCCGAACAACCCCACCGCGATCTTGGACTGCCGGTAGGCGCGCATACCGTCGTAGCCCTGCTGCCAGTTCAGGTCGTCCCAGTTGATCGCGCCGCTGCGGGCGGCGACGCTGGTCTGGGAGGTCACCCTGGCGCGGCCGGCCCGCAGGAGCGGCAGCAGCCGCCCGGTGAGCGCGAAATGGCCCAGGTGGTTGGTGCCGAACTGCAGCTCGAACCCGTCGACGGTCGTCTGCCGGTCGGGCGGGGTCATCACCCCGGCGTTGTTGATCAGCAGGTGGATCGGAGCTCCCTCGGCACACAGCTTGTCGCCGAGCGCCGCCACCGACGCCAGCGAGGACAGATCCAATGCCTCCAGTGACAGCTTCGCCCACGGGTGCCGGTCGCGGATCGCGGCGATTGCGGCCTTACCCTTGCCCGGATTGCGGACCGGCATGATCACCTCGGCGCCCGCGCCGGCCAGCCACGTCGCGATACCGAGCCCGACGCCGTCGCTGGCCCCGGTGACGACCGCCCGTTTTCCGGAGAGGTCGGGAATGGTGATGTCGTACGTCGTATTCGGCATGTACTCCAGGCTGGAGGACCGGGCCACGGCTATCCACGGCCTGACGATCCGTGGCTGGGCGATCCGGCCCAGGGGATGATGCAGGCATGATCGATCGCGCCGGGCTGGCCGAGTTCCTTCTCCGCCGCCGCGAGGCATTGCAGCCCGAGGATGTCGGTCTGCCCCGCGGGCAGCGCCGCCGGACCAAGGGGCTGCGGCGCGAGGAGATCGCCGCGCTGTGCCACATGTCGACCGACTACTACGCGCGGCTGGAACGCGAGCGCGGCCCGCAACCCTCCGAGCAGATGGTCGCCTCGATCGCGCAGGGGCTGCACCTCTCGCGCGACGAGCGCGACCATCTGTTCCGCCTTGCCGGACATCAGGCGCCGGCCCGCGGCCCCGGCACCGATCACATCGGCCCCGGGATGCTGCGGATCCTCGACCGGCTCACCGACACCGCCGCCGAGATCGTCACCGAGCTGGGGGAGACGCTGCGCCAGACCCCGCTGGGCGTCGCGCTGGTCGGCGATAATTGCCGCTACACCGGCCCGGCGCGCAGCATCGGTTACCGGTGGTTCACCGAGCCCGCCGCGCGCGACCTGTACCCGGGTGAGGATCACGAGTTCTATTCGCGGATGTATGTTTCGGGGCTTCGCGGGGTGCTGACCCTGCGGGGGCCCGGGTCGAAGGCCGCCGGGCTGGCCGAGCTGCTCACCGACCGGAGCGAGGAGTTCCGCGACCTGTGGAAGGAACACGAGGTCGGCATCCGGCCGCGCGAGATCAAGCGCTACCAGCACCCCGACGTCGGGGCCCTCGAACTCAACTGCCAGATCCTGCTGGACCCCGAGGCGTCGCATTCGCTGCTGGTCTACACCGCGATACCGGGCAGCGAAAGCTACGAGAAGCTGCAGCTGCTGTCGGTGGTCGGCGCGGTATCGCCGGCGTGAGCGGTATTCAGAGCTGGGACGCGCCGCCGTCGACGGCGAGTTCGGTGCCCGTGGTGTAGGTGGCGTCGAACCCGAGGAAGACGATGGCCTTGGCCACCTCATCGGTTTCGCCGAACCGGCCCATCGGGTTGTCGGCCCTGATCTGGTTCTTGAACCGCCGGGCCTCCTCCACCGGCATCGATCGTTCGAGGATGCCGGTGTCGACCGGACCGGGGGACACCGCGTTGACCCGGATGCCGCGGCCGATCAGTTCCCTGGCGAATGTGCGTGTCATGGACCGCAGTGCGGCCTTGGTCGCGGAGTACACGCTCGTCGCCGCGATGCCCTTGACGTTGCTGACCGAGGTGGTGAGCACTATCGCGCCGCCGGTGGCGATGAGTGGCAGGAACTTCTGCACCGTGAAGAACGGGGCCTTGGTGTTGAGCTCGAAGACCCGGTCGTAATCGGCCTCGCTGGTCTGGTCCACGAGTGTGGCCAGGGTCGCGCCGGCGTTGAGCACGAGCAGGTCGACGCCGCCGAACTCGGCTGCGGCTCGTTCGACGAGGGCGTCGATCCCGGAGACGGCGTCGCTGCGTTCGACGATCGCGCCCGCACCGAGTTCGGCCCTTGCGGCCTCCAGCGATGCGGGCGTCCGGCCGGTGACGATGACCCGGGCCCCGCCCGCGCTCAGTGCCTTCGCGGTGGCGAGTCCGATGCCGCTGGTCCCGCCGGTGATGACGACGCGTTTGCCCGCATAGGAGTTCATAGTTGGGACTCGCCGCCGTCGACGATGAGCTCGGTCCCAGCCATGAACGTCGCGTCGAATGCCAAGAACACTGCCGCCCTTGCGAATTCGTCTGGGTTGCCCCAACGCTTCATCGGGCTGCTCTCGGTGAACTCGGCCTTGAGGGCAGCGGCCTTCTCCGGTACCTCCTTCTCCAGCTTGCCCGTGTCGACCGAGCCGGGGCTGATCGCGTTCACCCGGATTCCTCGGGGCAGCAGTTCGCGGCTGAGGGTGCGGGCCATCGAGCGCAGGGCCGCCTTGCTGGCCGAGTAGACGCTGAGCGCATCCCAACCCGTCTGGTTCGCGATCGACGTGGTCAGCACCACGCCACTGCCCTCGGCGAGCAGCGGGACCAACCTCTGCACGGTGAAGAACGGTCCCTTGGTGTTGATCGCGAAAACCTCGTCCCAGGTCTGCTCGGTGACCGCATCGAACGGGTCGAAGCTGCCGATCCCCGCGTTCACGAACAATGCGTCCACCGTGCCGAATTCGGCTCTGACCCGGTCGGCCAGCGCGTCGATATCGGACATCGAGCCCGCGTCGTTGCGGACGGTGACGGCGTTGGTGCCGAGCCGTCTGCCCGCGTCCTCCAGCGTTGTCCGGGTCCGCCCGGTGATCAGGACGCGCGCGCCCTCGTCGACCAGTTGCTGCGCGGTCGCCAGCCCGAGACCGCTGCTCCCGCCGGTGATGACGACGTTCCTGCCTTGATGTCTGCCTGCATTCACCGTCTCAGTCTTCGGCGGGCCCGGCGCGGGTGTCCAAGACCCGTTCGGCACCACGGCATGCCGAAACGGAATACCCCAGACCGCGAGCCGGGTTGATTCTGGTCATGAACGATCTCGGCAGCGACCTCGAGCTCCGGTTGGTGCGGTACTTCACCGTGGTGGCCCGACACCAGAACTTCGGCCGGGCCGCCGCCGAACTGCACCTGGCCCAGCCGGCACTGAGCCGCCAGATCCAGCGGCTGGAGCGTCGTCTCGGCGTGCGCCTGCTGGACCGGACGCCGAGGGGCAGTCGGCTCACCGAGGCGGGCGAGGCGTTCTACCCACAGGCGCAGCAGCTGCTGCAGGCGGCCCGCCGGGCGGCGCTCACGGCCCGCGCCTACACCCCGGCCGGCAAGGTCGTGATCGGCTACCTCGAAGACCTCATCGTCACCCCGGCGGTCAGCGACCTGCGTCGCCGTCGCCCGAAGGCCGATATCGGCACCCGCCATCTGGAGTGCAAGGACGGCCGGGCGTTGACCGACGGGACGGTCGACGTGCTGGTCGCCCGCGACCCGCTGCTCGAAGTGGGTGACGGCACCCGGATCACGGTGCTCTACGAGGAGCCGCGGATGCTGGTGGTGCCGACCGGACATCGGCTGGCCGGGCGCGCATCGGTGACGACCGACGACTTCGCCGGGGAGGATTTCATCTGCCCGCACGGCGGCGCCCGTTCGATCTACCCGACGGATACCTATCGGCTCAGTGACCCCGGGCCGATCTCGGCGGGCCCGGTCGGGGAGACCTTCCAGGACCGGCTCGAACTCATCGCGAGCGGCCAGGCGATCGCGGTGATACCGGTCGGGGACCGGCGCACCTCGTTGCGTCCCGATCTGGTGACCGTGCCGGTCGAGGATTTTCCCGCCAGCAAGGTCATGGTGGCCACCCGGGCCGGCGACCCCAACCCGTTGGTCGACGACTTCGTCAAGTCCGCGCGGGCCAACCTCAGCGGCGTCGCGGCCTGAGCGCTCAAGCGCTCCTCGGCGGTCGTCCAGCCCCAGATTTTTGCTGTGCCGAACCGCCGCCGCGACGTTTTATTGTCGTCGGCGACAGTTGAGTCGTCGCGACCGGCGCGCCCCGGCGTGGGCGGCCGGGAACGGGTGTCAAAGCCCGGCGCACACCACCGTCCTTTAGGTGGCCCGCGCCGGCGCCCGGTGCGGCCGGGCGGGGCGGTCGGTAATCGGCCGTACCGACGCGACCGCTTTCACGCACGCAATTCGCATGTGATGGGCGCCGCGACCGAATGCGGAATGGCGGGGTCAAACAATCCGCGGTACAACGACGATTTCGGCGCCATTGCGATTCTGCAGTCTCACTCGATCCCCGATGTCCCACCCATGCCGCCGGGGCCCGACCACACGCTCGGGGCCAGAGCTGCTGTGACAGCGCGATATTCGGCGCCAAGATTTTGCTAGATCCGACCGTCCGTGCGTTTTTTCGGGACGCCGGCCTAGCTGTGCCTCGTCACTGTTGCCCCATAGGACCCCACGTGCGCTAATCGCGGGCCGAGGGACTAATCTGCGATTCGGCTATCGCGCATTGCGTGGTGTGATCGGGCCTGAGAATTTGTCCTTACCGATAGATCACCGACCCGGCGGTGGGATAGCCTGCCTGGAATAGATTGCCACTGGGGGATTGAATGGCGAACGGTCTTAGGGTCGACTGGAGCGGGCTGAACGCGGGTGCCGCCAATAGCGAGCTGATCGCTGCCGAGTTGACCGTGGATGCTCGCGCGGGCGCAGACAACAGCCAGCCCAGTTACAGGGGACTGTCGGCGATGGACAGCGCCGTGCTCTCGGCGCGCACCCGTCAATCCGCCAGGGTGAGCGGCCAGGCCGAGGTGCTGTCTGCGGCCGGCGTCCAGTACGAGGCCATCGATACTCAGACTGCTGGAGGCCTGGCGGAGCTGATGTGATCGCGACCGACCCCACTCTCCCATCTGCTGACGCGCCGACGAGGTCCCGGATAGAGGCATGGGACACAACGCATCTGGAGAATGCGGCGGCCCGCTGGCGTCAGCTGGCCGCTGAGTCCGAGGAGCTGTTCGAGTGGCATCGGCGCAACATCTCCGAGCCGGGTGGGACGGAATGGTCGGGTTCGGCCGCCGAGGCCGTGCTGGACCGCGTCACCAATGACGCCGTGATCGTCCGCAAGCAGGGTGACATCCAGCGCGAGGCGGCCAATATCGCCGAGGACGGCAGCCGCGATGTCCGGCGCGCGGTGGAGCAGGTGCTCGAGGCCATCGCCGCGGCCGAGGCCGACGGCTTCGCGGTCGCCGAGGACCTTTCGGTGCGCGACACCCACCGGGTCGACGTGACGACAATGGCCGTGCGCTACACCGCCTCGAGGGAACATGCCGAGGACATCCGGTGGCATGTCGAGCGGCTCATGCAGACCGATATCTACCTCGGCCAGCGGCTGCACGGCAAAGCCCTCGAACTCGACGGCCTCGGGTTCGAGCTGTAGCCGCCGAGATCCGTGTCTGCGGCTGTATAGGGCGGGTTTGATCCGCGGATACGGTTGTTTGCGGCGTGCGCGCTCGTTAGGCTGTCGCGGTGCCTGATATCCGGGTCCGCGACGCGGCCGAGCTGCTGGGGGTCAGTGACGATTCCGTGCGGCGCTGGATCGACGACGGGACCCTGGCCGCACACCTCGACGCGTCGGGTCGCAAGGTGATCGACGGAGCCGCGCTGGCCGCGTTCGCCCGCGCGCACGCCGCCGCGGCGCCCAAGGACCCGTTGGGTATCGGAAGTTCGGCGCGCAACCGGTTCGCCGGGCTGGTCACCAACGTCGTCGCCGACGAGGTGATGGCCGAGGTGGAGATCCAGTGCGGACCGTTCACCGTGGTGTCGCTGATGAGCACGCGGTCGGTGCGCGAACTCGGCCTCGAACCAGGAAGTGTCGCGGTGGCGGTGGTCAAGGCCACCACCGTGATCGTGGAAACCCCGAGGGGGCAATCATGATGGGTGTGCGGGCGCTGGCAGCTGCCAGTGTGGTGACGATGGCCCTGGTCAGCGGATGCGCCGGAGCCTCCGGCACGGACGCGGCGGCCGGGTCGATCACGGTGTTCGCCGCGGCCTCGCTCAAGACGGCGTTCACCGAGATCGGCGAGCAGTTCAAGGCCGACAATCCGGGCGCGTCGGTCGAGTTCTCCTTCGCCGGCTCCTCGGATCTGGTGACCCAGCTGACCCAGGGTGCCGACGCCGATGTGTTCGCCTCGGCCGACACCCGCAACATGGACAAGGCCGTGCACGCCGGACTGGTGTACGGCAATCCGGTCAAGTTCGCCACCAATACCCTCACCATCGCCGTGGCCCCCGGAAACCCCAAGGGCATCAAAACTTTTCAGGACCTGACCAAACCAGGACTGTCGGTCGTGGTCTGTGCGCCTCCGGTGCCGTGTGGCGGGGCCACCGAGAAGGTGGAGAAGGCCACCGGGGTGACGCTGTCGCCGGTCAGCGAGGAGAACTCGGTCACCGACGTGCTGGGCAAGGTGACCACCGGACAGGCCGACGCCGGGATCGTCTACGTCACCGATGCCGCGGGTGCCGGTGACAAGGTGACCAGCGTCGACTTCCCCGAATCCGACCAGGCCGTCAACACCTACCCGATCGCGGTGCTCAAGCAGTCCGAGCACCAGGACCTGGCCAAGGGTTTCATCGACCTGGTCAGCGGTGAGGCCGGCCAGAAGGTGCTCGGCGAGGAAGGCTTCGTCAAGCCCTGACCGCCTGCAAGGTCGCGTCGTAGCGGGCGAGCGAAGCGGCGGGGAACGAGACGGGAGAGGACTAGCCTGAGGGCGTGGCCGAACCTGGCGAGGTCCGCGTTGACGATCTGGCAGCGCTCGAGTTCTTCGCCGGATGCCCGCTTGCCGCCCTGGCGCCACTGGCCGGCAAGCTGCGCCCGCTCTCGGCCGAGGCCGGCCAGGAACTGATCCGGCAGGGCGACCGCGCGGTCACGTTCATGCTGATCGCGTCCGGGCGCGCGCGGGCCACCCACGAGGGTGCCGACGGCGAATCGATCGAAGTCGAGATCGAGCCCGGTCTGATCATCGGGGAGATCGGGTTGTTGCGCGACGCACCGCGCACCGCGACCGTGCTGGCGATCGAACCGCTGACCGGATGGGTCGGGGACCGCGAGGCGTTCGAGGTGATCCTGCACCTGCCCGGCATGTTCGGCAGGCTGGTACGGCTCGCCCGGCAACGGTTGGCCGCCTTCATCACCCCGATCCCGGTGCAGGTGCGCAGCGGCGACTGGTTCTACCTGCGGCCCGTGCTGCCCGGTGACGTCGAGCGCACGCTCAACGGGCCGGTCGAATTCTCCAGCGAAACCCTTTACCGCCGTTTCCAATCCGTGCGCAAGCCGACCCGGGCCCTGTTGGAGTACCTGTTCGAGGTCGACTACGCCGACCATTTCGTCTGGGTGATGACCGAGGGGGCGCTGGGGCCGGTGATCGCCGACGCCCGGTTCGTCCGCGAGGGGCACGGATCGACCACGGCCGAGGTCGCCTTCACCGTCGGCGACGACTATCAGGGCCGGGGCATCGGCACGTTCCTGCTCGGGGCGCTGGTGGTGTCGGCGGGATACGTCGGCATCGAACGCTTCAGCGCCAGGGTGCTGAGCGACAATTACGCGATGCGCAAGATTCTGGACCGGCTCGGCGCGACCTGGGAACGCGAGGATCTCGGCGTCGTGACGACCGAGGTGGACGTTCCGCCCGCCGAGACGGTGCCGTTCAGCGACGACGTCGTCGCCCAGATCCGGGCGGCGACCCGCCAGGTGATCCGGGCGGTGGGCCAGTGACGCCGCCACACAGCAGGCCGCCACTGAACAAGGACACCACGGTGTGCATATCGCTGGCCGCGCGGCCGAGCAATATCGGCACCCGGTTCCACAACTACCTCTACGAGGAACTGGGGCTGGACTTCGTCTACAAGGCGTTCACCACGACCGACATCGCCGCCGCCATCGGTGGTGTGCGCGCACTGGGCATCCGGGGCTGTTCGGTGTCGATGCCGTTCAAACGCGACGTCATGGCCCTGGTCGACGAGATCGAGCCGTCGGCGCGGGCGATCGACGCGGTCAACACCATCGTCAACGACCTTTCGGTGCCCGGCGGACGTCTCACCGCCAGCAATACCGATTACCTCGCCGTGCAGAACCTGATCGACCGGCTCGACCGGGATGCCACGGTGCTCATCCGGGGGAGCGGCGGGATGGCCGCTGCGGTCGCGGCGGCGTTCGCCGGCAACGGATTTCGCGACGGCACCATCGTCGCGCGCAACCGCTCGGCCGGCGCCGCACTCGCCGCGCGGCTCGGCTACCGCTACGCGGCCGACGTCGGCGACCTCACCGCGGCGGTGCTGGTCAACGTCACCCCGATCGGGATGTCGGGTGGCCCCGACGAACA
>NZ_JBSFPX010000111.1:0-23514 GCF_053588415.1 Mycobacterium sp. NPDC003449 | reverse complement strand
CCGGCGGGGTGAAGAACGCACCGCGCGCTTTGCGGGTCGCGGCGGTGTCGGTCACCCAGTCATTGTTGCCGACGGCACCGACAAGAACGGATACCGCAACGCCGGGCGCGAGCGGCGATCCGCTAGGCCCCGGGCGGCAACAGCAGGTCGGCGTCGAAGCAGGTGTGCGCGCCGGTGTGGCAGGCCGCGCCCACCTGGTCGACCTCAAGCAGCACCGTGTCGCCGTCGCAGTCCAGGCGCACCGAGTGCACCGTCTGGGTGTGGCCCGACGTCGCGCCCTTCACCCACTGCTCGCCGCGCGACCGGGAGAAGTAGGTGGCCTCCCTGGTTTCGAGCGTGCGGGCCAGCGCATCGTCGTCCATCCAGGCCACCATCAGCACCTTGCCGGTGCCGCGTTCCTGTGTCACCGCGGTGAACAGGCCGTCGGTATTGCGTTTCAGCCGCGCGGCGATAGCCGGATCCAACATCACCTCACCACGATCCCTTCGGCCGCCATCGCGGCCTTCACCTCGGCGATGGTCAGTTCCCGGAAATGGAACACGCTGGCGGCCAGCACCGCATCGGCTCCCGCGACGACGGCGGGCGGGAAATGTTCCACCGCGCCCGCCCCGCCGCTGGCGATCACCGGCACGGTCACCGCGGCCCGCACGGCGCGCAGCATGGCCAGGTCGAATCCGGCTTTCGTGCCGTCGCGGTCCATCGAGTTCAGCAGAATCTCGCCGACCCCCAGTTCGGCGCCGCGCCCGGCCCATTCGATCGCATCGATCCCGGTGCCGCGTCGGCCACCGTGGGTGGTGACCTCCCAGCCCGACGGCGTGGCCGGTTCGCCCGCGGGCACGGTCCTGGCATCCACGCTCAGCACGATGCACTGCGAACCGAACTGGCGCGACAGTTCGGCGAGCAGCTCGGGCCGGGCGATCGCCGCGGTGTTGACCGAGACCTTGTCGGCGCCGGCGCGCAGCAGGACGTCGACATCGTCGACCGAGCGCACGCCCCCACCGACGGTCAGCGGGATGAACACCTGTTCGGCGGTGCGCCGCACCACATCCAGCATGGTGGCCCGGCCCGACGACGATGCGGTCACGTCCAGGAAGGTCAACTCGTCGGCGCCCTCGGCGTCGTAGGCGGCGGCCAGTTCGACCGGGTCGCCGGCGTCGCGAAGGTTCGCGAAGTTGACCCCTTTGACGACGCGGCCGTCGTCCACGTCCAGGCACGGGATCACCCTGGTGGCGACATCACTGGTGACACTCACAGGTAATCCTCCGGATTCCCCGCGGATTTCACGATCTCCAGCATCTTCTCGTGCACACCCGGCGCGGCCGCCAGGGCCGACTTCGACTCGCAGGTCCATGGTTCGCCGGCCAGGTCGGTGACGATCCCGCCGGCCGCCCGGACCAGCGCGACGCCGGCCGCATGATCCCAGATGTGATGGCCGAAACTGATCGCTCCGCCCAGGATTCCGGCGCCCACATAGGCCAGGTCCACGCCGGTGGCCCCGTGCATGCGCACCCGCGAGCAGACCCGGCTGAGATTGGCCAGCACCGCCGCCCGGTACCGGCCGGGGAACCGGCCGCGCGAGTCGATGTTGAAGGTCTGGATACCGACGATGGAATCGGCCGGGGTGGGTGAGGCGAGCCGCGGCAGCTCCTGGGCGCCGTCCCGCAGCGGGCCGCCGGCCAGCGCCGAGTACCGCTGCCCCATGAACGGCAGCCAGGTCAGCCCGGCGACTGGTTCGCCGTCGGCCAGCAGCCCCAGCAGGATGCCGGCCATCGGTGAGCCGGCCGCGTAGTTGAAAGTACCGTCGATCGGGTCGAGCACCCAGACCAGCGGCGAGTCGATCGGCTCACCGCCGAATTCCTCGCCGTGCACGCCGATCCCGGTCGCCTCGGTGAGTGCGCGCACCACCTGCCGCTCGATCGCCAGGTCGACCTCGGTGGCGAAGTCGTTGCCCTGCTTGCGAACCGCGGATTCGGCCCGGTGGCCGGCGACGAACGGCACCGCCGCGGCATCGAGTATCTCGGCCGCGGTGGCGACCAGTGCGGTGAGTCGTGACGGATCCAGTGCTCCCACCGCCGTTATCCGCTGACCGCGGCCAGGGCCTGCGGCAAGGTGAACCGCCCGGCGTAGAGCGCCTTGCCGACGATCGCACCCTCGACACCGGTGCCGGTCAGCGTCGCGATCGCCCGGAGATCCTCCAGGCTCGACACCCCGCCCGAGGCGATCACCGGTGCGTCGGTGCGATCCGTGACCGTCGACAGCAGCTCCAGATTGGGTCCGGTGAGCGTGCCGTCCTTGGTGACGTCGGTGACGACGAACCGCGAACAACCTTCGTCGTCGAGCCGTTCCAGCACCTCCCACAGATCGCCGCCGTCGGACTCCCAGCCGCGCCCGCGCAGCCGCCAGCTGCCGTTCTCGAATTGCGCGTCCAGCCCCACGGCGACCCGGTCGCCGAATTCGGCGATGGCGCCGCGGCACCACTCGGGGCTCTCCAGGGCCGCGGTGCCGATGTTCACCCTGGCGCATCCGGTGGCCAGGGCCGCCTTGAGTGAATCCTCGTCGCGGATACCGCCGGACAGTTCGACTTTCACATCGAGCTTGCCGACCACCTCGGCCAGCAACTCACGGTTGCTGCCCCGGCCGAAGGCCGCGTCCAGATCGACCAGGTGGATCCATTCGGCGCCGTCCCGCTGCCAGGCCTGCGCCGCCTCCAGCGCCGAACCGTAGCCGGTCTCGCTTCCGGCCTTGCCCTGAACCAGGCGCACGGCCTGTCCGTCCACCACGTCGACGGCAGGTAGCAGAATTAAACTCACAGTCCCTCAACCCAATTCGTGAGCAGTGCCGCACCCGCGTCACCACTCTTCTCCGGATGAAATTGTGTGGCGGCCAGCGCCCCGTCCTCGACGGCGGCGATGAACGGCACGTGATGTGTTGCCCAGGTGACCAACGCCTCGGGGCGGCCGGACCAGACCTGCGCGGCGTAGGAATGCACGAAGTAGAACCGCGTCGAGGGATCCAGCCCCTTGAACAACGTGCTGCCCGCGGCCGCGTCGACGACGTTCCAGCCCATGTGCGGGACGACCGGGGCGTCCAACCGGGTCACCGAACCGGGCCACTGCCCGCAACCGGTGGATCGCACCCCGAACTCGATGCCACGGGCGAACAGGATCTGCATCCCGACGCACACCCCGAGCACCGGCCTGCCGTTCTGCAACCGGTCGGCGATGATCTTCTCCCCGCCGATCGCCCGCAGCCCGGTCATGCACGCCTCGAACGCCCCGACACCGGGCACCACCAGACCGTCGGCGGCCGCGGCGGCGCCCGGATCGGCGGTCACCTCGACATCGGCACCGACCCGCCCCAGCGCCCGTTGCGCCGAGCGCAGATTGCCTGACCCGTAATCGAGGACGACGACCTTCTTTGTCACAGAGTTCCTTTGGTCGACGGAACGCCCGTGACCCGGGGGTCGTACTCGACGGCCTGGCGCAATGCCCGTGCCACGGCTTTGTACTGCGCCTCGGTGATGTGGTGGGGGTCGCGGCCGTAGAGCGTGCGCACGTGCAGCGCGATCCTGGCGTTGAACGCCAGCGACTCGAACACGTGCCGGTTGATCACGGTGTGGTAAGGCGCGCTGGACCCGGCGATGGTGAATTCGACCATGAATTCGGGTTCACCGGTGTGGACGAAGTACGGCCGGCCGGATACGTCGACGGCGGCATGGGCCAGGGTCTCGTCCATCGGGATGAAGGCGTCACCGAACCGGCGGATGCCCTTCTTGTCGCCCAGCGCTTCACCGAGGGCCTGGCCCAGCACGATCGCGGTGTCCTCGACCGTGTGGTGTCCCTCGATCTCGATGTCGCCCTTGGCGTGCACGGTGAGATCGAAACTGGCGTGGCTGCCCAGCGAGGTCAGCATGTGGTCGAAAAACGGGACACCGGTGTCGATGTCGACGACACCGGTGCCGTCGAGGTCGAGTTCGACGACGATGTCGGATTCCTTGGTCTTGCGTTCGACCTTCGCGTGACGGGTCACGATGCTCCTACCGGACTGTTGAGTTGAGTCTTGGCGAGATCGGCACTGGCGGCCAGAAACGCGTCGTTCTCCTCGGCCAAGCCGATGGTCACGCGCAGGTGGCCGGGGATGCCGACATCGCGGATCAGAACCCCCGCGTCGAGATAGCGCTGCCAGCTCGCTGGCGCGTCGGCGAACTCGCCGAACAGCACGAAGTTGGCATCGCTGGGGATCACCCGGAATCCCAGCCGGGCCAGCTCGGCCGAGACCCGCTCACGTTCGGCGGCCAGCGTGGCCACACTGCCGAGGGTGTCGTCGGCATGCCGCAGCGCGGCCCGCGCCGCGGCCTGGGTGAGCACCGACAGGTGGTAGGGCAACCGCACCAGCAGCAGCGCGTCGATCACCGCGGGCGCGGCGGCCAGATATCCGAGCCGGCCGCCGGCGAACGCGAAGGCCTTGCTCATCGTCCGGCTGACCACCAGCTTGGCCGGGTACTCCTCGAGCAGCGCCACCGCGCTGGGCTGCGACGAGAATTCGCCGTATGCCTCGTCGAGGATCAGGATCCCGCCGGGCATGGCGTCCAGCAGGCGGCGCAGGTCGTCGAGCGGAACGCTCTGCCCGGACGGGTTGTTCGGGCTGGCCACGAACACCACGTCGGGACGCCGGTCTTTGACCGCGGCGACGGCAACATCGATGGCAAGGCCGAAGTCGTCGGCCCTGGCCGCCTGCAGCCATTCGGTCTGGGTGCCGTCGGAGATGATCGGGTGCATCGAATAGGACGGCACGAATCCGATCGCGCTGCGTCCCGGCCCGCCGAACGCCTGCAGCAGCTGCTGCAGGATCTCGTTGGAACCGTTGGCCGCCCACAGGTTGTCGACCGTGAGCGCCACCCCGGTGGCCGCGCTGAGGTAGGCCGCCAGGTCGGTGCGTAGCGCGACCGCGTCCCGATCGGGGTAGCGGTGCAGCTCGGCAGCGGCCGCGCGCACCGAGGTGGTGACATCGTCGACAAGTGCCTGGGTCGGCGGATGTGGGTTCTCGTTGGTGTTCAACCGCACCGGAACCTGCAATTGCGGTGCGCCGTACGGCGATTTGCCGCGCAGGTTCTCCCGCAGCGGCAGATCCGCCAACGTCACCTTCTTCGCGCTCTGTGCGCTCACTTCTTCTCGAACCTCCGTCGTACCGCCTCGCCGTGGGCCGGTAGATCTTCTGCCTTGGACAGGGTGATCACGTGGCCGGACACATCTTTCAGCGCCGCCTCGTCGTACTCCACGACGTGGATGCCGCGCAGGAAGGTCTGCACCGACAGCCCGCTGGAATGTCGTGCGCAGCCCGCGGTGGGCAGCACATGATTGGAACCGGCGCAGTAATCGCCGAGGCTGACCGGCGACCACGCACCGACGAAAATCGCCCCGGCGGAACGGATTCGGGCCGCGACACCGGCGGCATCGGTGGTCTGGATCTCCAGATGTTCGGCCGCATAGGCGTTGACGGTGCGCACGCCCGCGTCGACGTCGTCGACCAGCACGATCGCCGACTGCCGTCCGGTCAGGGCCGCGGTCACCCGCTCGACGTGCACGGTGGTGGCCAGCTGGCGGGCCAGTTCACCGTCGGTGGCGTCGGCCAGCGCGACGCTGTCGGTGACCAGCACGCTGGCGGCCATCTCGTCGTGTTCGGCCTGGCTGATCAGATCGGCGGCCACATGCACCGGGTCGGCGGTGTGGTCGGCCAGGATGGCGATCTCGGTCGGCCCGGCCTCGGCGTCGATGCCCACCTGGGACCGGCAGATCCGCTTGGCCGCGGTCACGTAGATGTTGCCGGGCCCGGTGATCATGTCGACCGGCGCCAGCTCGGTGCCGTCGGTGCCGGTGCCGTCGGTGTCGGTGCCGCCGTAGGCCAGCAGCGCCACGGCCTGCGCCCCGCCGACCGCCCACACCTCGTCCACGCCGAGCAGCGCGGCGGCGGCCAGAATGGCCGGGTGCGGTAGTCCGCCGAATGCGGCCTGGGGCGGGCTGGCGATCACCAGCGAGTCGACCCCCGCGGTCTGCGCCGGGACGACGTTCATTACCACGCTCGACGGGTAGACCGCGTTGCCGCCCGGCACGTAGAGACCGACCCGCTCGACGGCAACCCAGCGTTCGGTGACCGTCGCGCCCGGCGCCAAGGTAGTGGTCGTATCGGTGCGGCGTTGATCGGCGTGCACCGCGCGGGCCCGGTCGATCGAGACCTGCAACGCGGCCCGCACCTCGGGGTCAAGCTGGGTCAGCGCCCGGGCCAGCGCCTCGGCGGGGACCCGCACGGTCGCCGGGCGCACCCCGTCGAACGACTCGCCGTAGTCCAGGGCCGCGACGGCACCCCGTTCGGCCACGGCGTCGACGATCGGCCGCACCGTGGGCACCACGGAGTCCACATCGACGCCACCTCGCGGGAGGGCGCCTCGCAACTGCGCCGCGGTCAACGCACGGTTTCGCAGATCGATCCTGGTCATCTCAAATTCGGGCATCACCGCAATTGTCCCCGATCCGTCCACCCGAATAAAAATCCGGGCACCGTAGGCTGGCTGCACGCACCTGGCGAATGGAGTCACATGTCCACCGCAAGTTCACGGCACGAACACCCCAACAACGCACCCGGCGTTCCGATGCTCTTCCCACCCGCGCTGGAGCGGTTTCAGATCAAGTACATCAACCCGGCCTTCAAGCCCCTGTCAAAGCGGCTGCCCGGGTTCACGGTGATCAAACATCGGGGCCGCAAATCGGGCACACCCTACGAGACCATCGTGACCAGCTTCCGCAGAGGCAACGTGCTGGCCGTCGGCCTGGTCCACGGCAAGACCAACTGGGTCAAGAACGTGCTGGCCGCAGGCGAAGCCGACGTACACCTGTTCCGCGGTGATGTTCACATCACCAACCCGCGGGTACTGCCCGCGGGTACCGAGGACCCGTCGCTGCCGTGGGTCGCCCGGATCGTCGTCCGTAAGACCGGCGTCTTCGTCGCCGATATCGTGTGACGCCGCCGCGGGTGGCCCCGGCTCAGATATCCAGCCCGATGTCGAGCACCCGCACCGAGTGGGTGAGTGCCCCGATCGCGAGGTAGTCGACCCCGGTTCCGGCGTACTCCGCGGCACTGTCCAGGGTCAGGCCGCCGGAGGACTCCAGCAACGTCCCGGGTGACCGGGAGTCTCTGCGCTGCACCGCCATCTGGGTCTGCCAGACCGGGAAGTTGTCCAACAGGACCAGCTCCACATCGGCGTCCAGCACATCGTCGAGTTGCTCAAGCGAATCGACCTCGACCTCGCACGGCAGATCGGGTGCGTCGGCGCGAACCGCCTTGAGCGCGGCGAGGATCGAGCCGGCGGCGGCGACGTGGTTGTCCTTGATCAGCGCGGCATCGCCCAGCCCCATCCGGTGGTTGACGCCCCCACCGGCCCGCACCGCGTATTTCTGCAGCGCGCGCATCCCCGGCATGGTCTTGCGGGTGTCGCGGATCTTGGCGTTGGTGCCCGCCACCGCGTCGACCCAGGCCGCGGTCGCGGTGGCGATACCGGACAGGTGACTGACCAGGTTGAGCATCGTCCGCTCCGCGGTCAGCAGCTCGCGGGTCGGCGCCTCGACGGTGAGCAGCGCCGATCGCGCCTGCACCCGGGTACCGTCGTCGAGCCGGTCGATCACCCGGTAGTTTCCCGCCCCGATCACCTTGTCGAACACCAGCAGTGCGATGTCGAGGCCGGCGATCACGCCAGGCTCGCGGTTGACCACCGATGCGGTCGTGGTGGCGTCCGGCCCGACCGTGGCCATGGTGGTGATGTCCGGCCCGTAGCGCAGATCCTCCTCAAGCGCGCGGGCGATGATTGCCTCGGCCTCGATGAACTCGAACTCCGAAAGTGTCATCAGCCCACCGCCATCGGGGTTGGCACGGCAATTCGGCCGAGCTCGGTGCGAATCGTCAACGGATGCTCCTGAGTCGGGTCGGTGCTCGGGAAGTCGCCACGGTGGTGACAGCCGCGGGTTTCGGTGCGGGCCAAGGCGGCGGCGGTCACCGCGCGTGCGGCGGCGGTGAGTGCGGCGTCCTCGAAACCGGCCCGGGTCAGCGGCTCGGTGGGCCGCCCCGCCTCGAGTGTCTCGGCCAGCGACCGCAACCCGGAGGCATCGCGGACCACCGAGGCGTGTGCGGTCATGGCGCGCTGCAGCACCCCGCGGTCGACGGTGTCGTGGCGGGCGTCCGTGGGCACCCTGGCCTGCACCGGACCGGCCTGTCCGGCGTATTCGGCCGCAGCCCGGCCGGCCCGGCCGCCGACGACCAGACCCTCCAGCAGGCTGTTGGAGGCGAGCCGGTTCGCCCCGTGCATCCCGGTGCGGGCCACCTCGCCCGCCGCGAACAGGCCGGGAAGCTCGGTCCGCCCGTGCACATCGGTCACCACCCCACCGCAGCTGTAGTGGGCGCCCGGCACCACCGGGATCGGCATGCGGCCCGGATCGATACCGGCCGCGGCGCAGGCCGCGGCGACGGTGGGGAACCGACGGCCGAAATCGTCGACGGCCCTGGCATCCAGATAGACACAGGGGTCGCCGGTGCTGGTCAGGCGGGCGTTGATCGCGGCGGCCACGACATCGCGCGGCGCCAGATCCCTCATCGGATGCACCCCCGAGGTCACCGAGTCGCCCCGCGAATCGACGAGCACCGCGCCTTCGCCCCGCAACGCCTCGGTGATCAGCGGCCGTCGCCCGGCACCGGTGCCGTCGAAGAGCATCGTGGGGTGGAACTGAACGAATTCGATGTCGCTGACCGCCACGCCGGCCCACAACGCCAGCGCGATGCCGTCTCCGGTCGAACCGGCCGGGTTGGTGGTGGCGGTGTACAGGTGGCCCAGGCCCCCGGTGGCGAGAATGACCGACGGCGCGTGCAGGACGCCGGTCCCGTCGTCGTTGCGCACCAGCACCCCGGTCACCCCGGCGTCGTCGCGCAGCACCCGCAGGGCGATGTGGTCACGCCGGATGTCGAGGTTGGCGGCCGCGAAATCGAGCGCGCGCTGCACCTCGGCGCCGGTCGCGTCGCCGCCGGCATGGATGATCCGGCGCCGGCTGTGCCCGCCCTCGCGGGTCAGCGCCCAGCGTCCCGGCACTGCTTCGTCGAACCGGGCGCCGCAGGCCACCAGATCGGCCACGGCCGCGTGACCGTCGGCCACGATGGAGCGCACCGCGTCCGGATCGCACAGGCCGCCACCAGCCGCCAGGGTGTCGGCGACGTGCGCGTCCACCGAATCGCCGGAATCCTGCAGGCCGGCCAGCACCACGGCGATCCCGCCCTGGGCGTGGAACGTCGCCGTCTCGCGGGCCTTGCTGAGGACCACGACGCGCCGGCCCTTGCGGTTCGCGGCGAGCGCCGCGACCAGGCCGGCCACACCGGTGCCGATCACCACCACGTCGGCGCGTTGCTGCCAGCCCCCGGAGCCACCGCAGGCGAACCCGCCGGTGGTGCTCATTCGCCGCCGCCGGGCCGGCCGATCCCGATCATCCGCTGCACGCTCGCCCGTCCCAGCCGGGCGGTTTCGGGGTCGACGTGGACCTCGTCGGCACCGTCGACCAGGCTCCGCAGCAGGGCGGCGGGCGTGATCATCTTCATGTAGCCGCACGACGCCCGGTCGTTGACCGCCAGAAAATCGACTCCCGGTGCGGCCCTGCGCAACTGGTGCAACATTCCGACCTCGGTGGCGACCAGCACCTGCCGGGCGCGGGTTTCGCGCGCGGCGTCGAGCATGCCGCCGGTGGACAGGATCTTCACCCGCTCCTCGGGTACGGCACCCTCACCGGCCAGGTAGAGCGCCGAGGTGGCGCAACCACATTCGGGATGCACGAACAGCTCGGCATCGGGATGGGATCGGGCCCTCTCGGCCAGCTCGTCGCCGTTGATTCCGGCGTGGACGTGGCACTCGCCGGCCCACACGTGCAGGTTTTTGCGACCGGTGACGCGCCGGACGTGCGCGCCGAGGAACTGGTCGGGGCAGAACAGCACTTCACGCTCCGCCGGGATCGAGGCGACCACCTCGACCGCGTTGGAGGATGTGCAGCAGATGTCGGTGAGTGCCTTGACCGCGGCGGTGGTGTTCACATACGAGACGACGACGGCGCCGGGATGCTCGTCCTTCCAGGCCTGCAACTCCTCGGCCGTGATCGAATCGGCCAATGAACATCCCGCCCGTTGATCGGGGATCAGGACGGTCTTGTCGGGGCTGAGGATCTTGGCCGTCTCGGCCATGAAATGCACCCCGCAGAACACGATGGTGGATTCCGGCGCCTCGGCGGCGATCCGCGAGAGCGCCAGCGAGTCGCCGACGTGGTCGGCGACGTCCTGGATGGCCGGCAGCTGGTAGTTGTGCGCCAGCAGCGTCGCGCCGCGCAGTTCGACCAGCCGACGAACCTCGGCGGCCCACCGCTCGTCACCGACGACCCCCGAATAACCCCCGGGACCATCGACAATCCGCTCGGCCAGATCCCCGGCAGACAATCCGTTGAGCACCGTCATGGCGGCCTCCTCGTCCAAATCGGGTTTTCGACTTACAATCGAAAACATGCAATATGGTAACACCGCGCACGAAGTGCTCGCCGTCGTGTTCCAGGTTCGCGACGTCGATTCCCGGCAACCCGCCCTTAACGTGCTGTTATGGCAGCGCGCACTGGAACCGGAGCGCGACCGGTGGTCGCTGCCGGGCGGTCAGCTGCGCGACGACGAGGATCTGGTCAGCTCGGTCCGGCGCCAGCTGGCCGAAAAGGTCGACCTGCGTGAGCTCGCCCACCTCGAACAACTCGCCGTGTTCTCCGACCCGGGCCGGGCACCCGGCACCCGCACCATCGCCTCGACCTTCCTCGGGCTGGTGCCCTCCCCCGCCACCCCGGCACTGCCCTCCGACACCCGCTGGCATCCAGTCGCCGACCTGCCCGAGGTGGCCTTCGACCACGCGCCCATGGTCGAATACGCGCACAACCGCCTGGTCGCCAAGCTCTCCTACACCAACATCGGTTTCGCTTTGGCGCCAAAGGAATTCGCTCTTTCCACGCTGCGCGACATCTACGGCGCCGCGCTCGGCTACCAGGTCGACGCGACCAACCTGCAACGGGTTCTGGAACGCCGCCAGGTGATCACCCGCACCGGAACCACCGCACGCTCGGGGCGCAGCGGCGGGCGTCCGGCCGCGCTCTACCGGTTCGCCGAGTCGCGCTACCGGGTCACCGACGAGTTCGCGGCCCTGCGCCCGCCCGGGTGAGTCGACTGGATTCTTAGACCCTTCTTAAGTAAGAATGCCCGGATGGACTTGGGCAGCGCCGCCAACGCAACCGCACCCGGCTGGATCGGGCGCGCACCGCACGACGAGCTCGACTACGGCGCGCGCCCCCAGCTCCCCGACACGGACCCGTTCTACCGCCCGCCCGCCGGATTCCAGCACGCCGAGCCGGGTACCGTGCTGCGCAGCCGCGACGTCGAACTCGCCTTCCTCGGGGTGATTCCGCAGCGGGTGCCGGCGATCCAGCTGCTGTACCGTTCCACCGATCGCAACGGCGACCCGGAGGCCGCGGCCACCACGGTGATCGTGCCGCCCGGCGCCGCGGCCGACTGCCCCATCGTGTCCTACCAGTGCGCGATCGACGCGATCACCTCACGCTGTTTTCCGTCCTACGCCCTGCGCAGGCATGCCAAGGCCGTCGGCGCGGTGGCCCAGCTCGAACTCCTGCTGATCGGCGCCGCGCTCGCCGAGGGATGGGCCGTCTCGGTGCCCGACCACGAGGGGGTCAACGGCAAGTGGGGGGCGCCCTACGAACCCGGTTACCACGTGCTGGACGGGCTGCGCGCGGCGCTCAACTGCGATCGGCTGGCGCTCTCGGCGAGTTCCCCGATCGGCCTGTGGGGCTACTCCGGTGGCGGTCTGGCCACGGCCTGGGCCGCCGAGATGAGCGGCGGCTACGCACCCGAGCTCAACATCGCCGGGGCCGTACTCGGGTCACCCGTCGGAGACCTCGGCGAGACCTTCAGCAAGCTCAACGGCACCATATTCGCCGGTCTGCCCGGACTCGTGGTGGCCGCGCTCGCCGACATCTACCCCGACCTCAACCGGATCGTCGCCGAACACGCCACCCCGGACGGGTTGGAGCGGCTGGACCGGCTGCACCGGATGACCACGGCGCACGCCCTGCTGCGGTGGGCCCGCACCGATATGGACGATCTGGTCGATCTGCCGCTGCAGCAGACCGTCGACGGTCCCGAAGTGCAGCACGTGTTCGACGACATCAAGCTCGGCGTGGCCACCCCCAATGCGCCGGTACTCGTTATCCAGGCCGTTCACGACGAGATCATCTCGGTCGACGGCATCGACGACCTCGTCGATGCCTACCGGGCCGGCGGCGCCAGCGTGACCTACCACCGCGACTCGTTCTGCGAACACCTGCTGCTGCACCCGATGTCGGCGCCGATGACGCTGCGCTGGCTGTCCGACCGGTTCGCCGGGCGGCCGGTCGACGAGAATCTGGTGCGAACGAAGTGGCCGACGCTGCTGAACCCGATGACCTACGTGGGCATGGCCCGACTGGCCGGGATCGCGATCAACGTCGCCACCGGACGCAAGATCCGACGGCGCCCGCTCTGACCAGGAGGCGGGCCGGTCAGACCCGCGGAGGACTGACCATCGGCGGCGGTACCGGGTACACCGGTTGCTGCACGGGCGGCCACGCGCCCAGATCGTCACGGGCCGTCGACACCGCGATCAGCGCGTACACCAGGGCCGCCGCGGCCGCCGGGAACAACAGGGTCATGGCGACCTGAGCCGGGGTGTGCCCGAAGAACACCGGTGCCGCCTCGACCACGTAATGCACCCGGTTCTCGGGGGTGACCGGGGCCCGGGCGATATCGACCGCGCCGTAGCGCAGGTGCAGCAGCAGCGCACCCACCCCGGCGGCGACCGCCGCGGCCGCGACGCACCCGGTCGCCAGGGCCGCCACCAGGACCGGCCCTCGGTGTGCGCGCCACTGCCATACCGCCACCGCCGACGCCACGGCGAGGACGATCAGCAGACCCACGAACATGAAGGCCGAGGTGAAGAAATGGTCGGACTCATTGCCGAGGTAGGCGTGTGCCCTGGCGCCGGTGCGGGTCAGCGCCACCACGCCGTGAATCGGCGGTGCCAACAGCGCCCACAACACACCGACCAGCACCCCGGCACCGGCCAAGGCGCCTGCCACGGTCACCGCCGCCCGCGATCGCGAAACCCGAGGGGCCGCAAGGCTGTTCGGCGGTCCGGCGTAGCCGTTCATCGCCTGGTCTCGAGTTCGGTCGAGTCGACCTGGCCGTGACGCGAGCATTTCGCCCACCAGCCGTCGGGGCGCACCTGAACGATCATCCGGCGGCCACATTCGGCGCAGAACCGCGGCGGTTCCAGTCCGAGCTGGGCCGCGGTGGGCGTTGCCGAACCGGCGGCCGCCGTCATCTCGGCGCCGGTGTAGACGTTGTAGGCGCCGGCCCCCACCGGCGCCGGCAGCGCCGGAGTCGCCGTCATGTCGAAAGTCACCACACCCGTTTTACAGGCTGGCGTTGAGCGCCTTGATGGGCATCTGCAGATCGTCGAGCAGTTCCAGGTCCGCCTCGGCCGGGCGACCCAGGGTGGTCAGGTAGTTCCCGACGATGACCGCGTTGATGCCGCCGAGGATGCCCTGCTTGGCGCCCAGGTCGCCGAGGGTGATCTCGCGACCGCCGGCGAACCGGAGCATGGTGCGCGGCAGCGCGAGCCGGAACGCGGCCACGGCCTTGAGCGCCTCCGACGCCGGCAGCACCTCCAGGTCGCCGAACGGGGTGCCCGGACGGGGATTGAGGAAGTTCAGCGGAACCTCGTGCGGATCCAGTGCGGCGAGATTGGCCGCGAACTCGGCGCGCTGCTCGAGCGTCTCCCCCATGCCCAGGATGCCGCCGCAGCACACCTCCATACCCGCCTCGCGGACCATCCGCAGGGTGTCCCAGCGCTCCTCCCAGGTGTGGGTGGTCACCACATTGGTGAAGAACGACCGGGCGGTCTCCAGGTTGTGGTTGTAGCGGTGCACGCCCATGTCCGAGAGCCGCTCGACCTGTTCCTGGCTCAGCATGCCCAGCGAGCAGGCGATCTGGATGTCGACCTCGTTGCGGATGGCCTCGATGCCCGCGGCCACCTGCGCCAGCAGTCGCTCGTCCGGGCCACGCACCGCGGCCACGATGCAGAACTCGGTGGCGCCGGTCTTGGCGGTCTGTTTGGCGGCCTCGACCAGGCTCGGGACGTCCAGCCACGCGCTGCGCACCGGCGAGGCGAAAAGGCCGGACTGCGAACAGAAGTGGCAGTCCTCGGGGCAGCCGCCGGTCTTGAGGCTGATGATGCCCTCGACCTCGACGTCGGGTCCACACCACTTCATCCGGGCCTCGTGCGCCAGCGAGAGCAGGTCATCGAGACGGTCGTCGGACAGCTGCAGCACCTGCAGTGTCTGCTCCTGGTCGAGGCCGACCCCGCGCTCCAGAACCTGCTCGCGGGCCACGCCCAGTACGTCAGTGCTGTTGATGGCTGCCTGCGTCACTGGCTGTCCTCCTGCGAATGGGTTGGGGCCGACGGTTGAACACGTCGGCGGTGCCGACCATTGAACACGTCGGCAGTGCCGACCATTGAACACCGTTCAGGTTAGGGTAGCGGTGTGCAACTCCACAAACCGGACGTGGTGGACGCGGCGACGGCGATCCTGGACAACTACGGCATCGCCGACCTGACGATGCGACGCCTGGCCCGTGAACTCGGCGTCAGCCCCGGCGCCCTGTACTGGCATTTCGCCAACAAGCAGGAACTGCTGGGCGCGGTGGCCGACCACATCCTGCGGTCGGCGCGGGTGGACACCGCCCGGCTGGGCTGGAGCGAGCAGATCCATCAGATCTGCGCCGCCCTGCGCGACGCCCTGCTCTCGCACACCGACGGCGCCGAGCTGGTGTCGTCGAGTTTCGCGGCCGGACAGTCGCAGGCCACCGCCGGCATCGTCGCATCGCTGGCCGCGGTGGCCCGCGAGGCCGGTGTCGCCCCCGACGATGCCGAACCGGCCGCGCGGACGGTGATCTATTACGTCCTCGGCTTCACCGTCGACGAACAGTCCCGGCTGCAGTGGGACGCCGCGGGCGCGCTGACCGACGAGCAATCCGTGCTGGCCGCCGACACCACCCGCCAGTTCGAATTCGGCCTGCAACTGCTCGTCGACGGCCTCGGCGCCAGGAGCGGCGCACCGCACTCATGGCATTCCTTGTCCGACAACGGCATCCAGCGCGGCGACTGACGCCGGGTCACCGGAGACGTCGACCGCGCCGCCCCGCGTCCACGCCCACAGCGCGAGGTCGGCGAGCGGGCCACGCGCCGTCGCGCTGGCGGCCACGGTGCCGCGGGCCCGCGCGGCGCCCGGCCAGTCGCCGGCCCGGCCCACCTCGACCGCCCAGCGCTGCCCGGTGTCGGTGCCGACGAATTCGACTACGGCCGCGGGCTCGAATGTCGATCCGGCGGGCCGCCAGCCCCACATCACGTCGACGGCGTGATCGACGGCACCGGCCGCCACCTCGGTCCCGATCACACCGATCGGCAGACCCGCGGTCAGCTCGGCGTCCACCCGGTGCATCAACGCCTCATAGGTTTGCATGCGCCGGGTGAAACCGACGGACTGATCCGGGTCCCACCAGGACCAGCGCGGTTCATCGTCGTCGAGCCGGTCCAACTGGGCGAGCAGTGCGTCGGTGGCCCGCTCCCGCAGCACCAACAGGTCGGCCACGGTGTCGGGACGCGCTGGTTTGGATTGCTCGACGGCCTCCAGGTCGGCACCCGCGCGGGCGTTCTGTGACAGCACACCGGCCCAGAAGAAGTGCACCTCGGTCAGATGCCACAGCAGGTCCGCCGCGGTCCAGTCCGGACAGCTCGGGCAGCGGGCGTCCGGCGCTGTCTCGGCGAGCACGTCGGCGAATCGCTGCGCGTCGGTGCGGATGATCGCGATCCGGTCCATACCGACCAGGATGTCAGCCGATCGGATGTTCGGCGCGTTTGTCGCCGTCCCAGCGCCGCAACCCGATGACGGTCCCGGCGATCTCGGGGGGCCGGCCGGCGATTCGCAGCGCGGTCGCGAGCCGGGCCGCGGCGAGGTGGCGGGCCAACGTGACGTGCGGAGTCCATTGCCCGGGCTGGGCATTGGGCAGCGGCGCCGGCGTCACGAGCGGCACACAGATCCGGTACACCTCGGCGTGGACCGCGAGCAGGTCCCGGGTCGGCACCAGCAGTCTCGCGAGCACCCCGGCCGATCGACCGAAGATCAGCGTCGCCCCCAGGCGGCAGGGCATCGGGAAACGGTCGAGCATCGGCGCCAGCGCCGACTCGGCCTCGGGATCGATGTGCTGCCCGACGGTCAGCGTGGCGTGTGGGCGCGCGGCCGGCGCCTGGCTGGGGATGCCGGCATCGCGCAGCTCGTCCCAGATGCGGCGGACCGCCGCCTCGGTATCCGGGTCGAAGACCAGCTCGACGGAATGCACCATGTCAGGTGATCTTCGCGCGGCCTAGGCTCTCGATCCACCCGCGGTCGAAGGCGGCCGAGCTCAACGTTTCGAATTCTGGTGTGCCGAGGGCCGCGGCGCCCGCGGGAAGCACCCCGCGGACCGGGGCGAGCTCGGCGAGTGCACGGCGGTTGCCCTGCTCGGCGACGCCGGGCCGGGCGGGCCAACTGCCGATCACCAGCCCGGCGCACCGAACACCCCGGACGGCAAGCGCCTCCAACGTCAGGGCGGTGTGGTTGAGCGTCCCCAGCCCCGGCGAGACCACCACCAGGACCGGCGCGCCCAGATCCGCCGCGAGATCGCGCAGTGTCACACCGGCTGCCCCCAGCTCCACCAGCAGCCCACCGGCGCCCTCGACCAGGGTCAGGCGCTGCGGGGCGTCGACCGCGCCGACCGCGGCCACCAGATCCGCCCGCGTCGGCAACGCCAGCCCGGCACGTTCGGCAGCCGCGACCGGTCCCAGCGGCTCCGGATAGCGCCAGCCACCGCACAATTCGGCTATCCCGGACAGCCGACGCACCTCGCCGAGGTCGTCGTCGCCGTCGGCCGTGCCGGTCTGCACCGGTTTGGACACCGCGACGTCCAGCCCGGCCAACCGGGCCGCGCAGGCCAGGGCCGCGGTGGTCACCGTCTTCCCGACGCCGGTGTCGGTGCCGGTGACGAATAGCGCGCTCACCGCCGCGCCGCGGTGAGCACCTCGGTCAGAACCCGGCCGGCGAGATCGATTTCGTCCGCGGTCAGGGAGGCCCTGGCGGTCAGACGCAGCCGTGAGGTGCCCACCGGGACCGTCGGCGGGCGGAAGCACCCGACCCGCACACCGCGTTCCAGGCAGGCCGCCGCGGCCGCCACGGCCACCTCGGGTTCCCCGAGGATCACCGATACCACCGCCGAATCGGGTTCGACGGTGACACCGCACATCCGGGCCAGTTCGGCCGCGTGCGTCAACACGGCCCCGGCCCGGCGCGGCTCGGCGGTCAGCACCCGCAGGGCCGCGGCCGCGGCACCGACCGCGGCCGGTGCCAGGCCGGTGTCGAAGATGAACGGCCGGGCGGCGTCGATGAGGTGGGCCCGCACGGACTCCGGGCCCAGCACGACCCCGCCCTGACTGCCCAGGGCCTTGGACAGCGTCGTCGTCATCACCACGTCGGGCGCGCCGGCCAGGCCGAGCTCGTAGAGCAGTCCCTGGCCGCCCGGGCCGCGCACCCCGAGACCGTGGGCCTCGTCCACGATCAGCAGTGCGCCGTGGCGCCGGCACACGGCGTGCAGGTCGCGCAGCGGTGCCAGCGCACCGTCGGTGCTGAACACCGATTCGGTGAGCACCACCGCGCGTTCCTCGGTGCGCGCGGACAGTGCGGCGTCGACGGCGTCGACGTCGCGGTGCGGTGTCACGGTCACCCTGGCGCGAGACAGCCGACAGGCGTCGACGATCGATGCGTGCGTCAACGCATCGGAGACCAGCACCGACCCTGGGCCCGACAACGCCACCACGGCGCCGAGGTTCGCGGTGTAGCCCGACGAGAAGACCAGCGCCGCTTCGACCCCGACGAAGGCGGCGAGCGCGGTCTCGAAGGCTTCATGCAACTCGGTGTTGCCGGTGACCAGCCGCGAACCACCGGCGCCCGCGCCCCAGACCCGCAGCGCTTCGATGCCGCCCTCGAGTACTTCGGGGTGCTGCGAGAGCCCCAGGTAGTCGTTGGAGGCCAGGTCCAGCTCGGCGCCCACCGGTGGGCGGGTGCGCAGTTCGCGCCGCAGTCCGGCGTCGCGGCGCTGGTGTTCGACGCCGGCTAGCCAGGACAGCGGTGAAAGATCCGTGCGCGTCACTGGGTGCTCCTTCGGTGCCGACAATTGAACACGTCGGCCGGGCCGACAATTGAACACGTCGGCCGGGCCGACAATTGAACACCGTTCAGGTTAGTGCACGGGCCACGCCGACCATCCCGGCGGTGATCTGCTCGACCTCGGCCGGCGCGCAAATGAACGGCGGCATGGCATAGATCAGCCGCCCGAACGGGCGCAGCCAGACCCCGTGCCGCAACGCCGTCGCGGTGGCCACCCGCATGTCCACCGGCTCGCTCATCTCGATGACGCCGATCCCGCCGAGCACCCGGACATCGGCGACCCCGCCCAGCTCACGGGCCGGTTCGAGGCCCGCCCGCAGGCCGGCCTCGATCGTCCGGACCCGGGTGCGCCAGTCGCCGTCGATGAGCAGTTCGACCGCGGCCACCGCCACCGCACAGGCCAGCGCGTTGGCCATGAAGGTGGGCCCGTGCATGAGCGCGCCCGGTCGGCCCGAACTGATGGTGTGGGCGATGCGGGTGGTGCACAGCGTGGCGGCCAGGGTGATATAGCCGCCGGTCAGCGCCTTTCCGACACACATGATGTCCGGGCTCACCCCGGCGTGTTCGGCCGCGAACAGTTCACCGGTGCGGCCGAAACCGGTCGCGATCTCGTCGAAGATCAGCAGCACCTCATGCCGGTCGCAGATGGCCCGCAGATCGGCCAGGTAACGCGGATCGTGGAATCGCATCCCCCCGGCACCCTGCACGACCGGTTCCACGATCACCGCGGCGAGCTCGTCGGCGTGTTCGGTGAGCTGGCGCTCGAACGCGGCGCTGTAGGCCTCGTCGTAGTGGGTGGGCACCGGTGCTGCGAACTCCTGGGCGACCAGCACTGAGTTCTCGCCGGTCCACAGCTCATGCATGCCGCCGTCCGGATCGCACACGCTCATCGGGGTGAAGGTGTCGCCGTGGTAGCCGCCGCGCCAGGTCATCAGGCGGTGTTTGGCGCCACGCCCGAGGCTGCGCCAGTACTGCAGCGCCATCTTGACCGCGACCTCCACCGACACCGAACCCGAGTCGCTGAAGAACACGGTTTCCAGCCCGGCCGGGGTCAGCTCGACGAGCAGCTGCGCCAACCGGGCCGCGGGTTCATGGGTCAACCCGCCGAACATGACGTGGTTCATGGTGGCCAGCTGCCGGTTGACCGCCGCGTCCAGCACCGGGTGGCCGTGTCCGTGCACCGCCGTCCACCAGGAGGCCATCGCGTCGAGCACCTCGATCTCGCGGCTGGTCGAGGGGTCGATCACGGTCAGCCAGGCACCCTTGGCACCGACCGCCACCACCGGCTCCAGCGCCTGCGCACCTATAGTGCTGTACGGGTGCCAGATGTGAGCGGTATCGATGGCACTGATCTGCTCTGGGGTCAGCTCGGCCACAGATCCGCAGCCTAGCCCTTTGCTCACGGGGCGCGGCCGAGGCATCCGAAATGTGAGCGGCAGGCTGTTCTTAGGTAAATTGACCTCGATCATGATGACCCTCGCCCCCACCCGGACCGCGTCCGCTCCCGCATCTTCGAGCGCGACCCCGGTGTCAATGGGGACCCGAAAGTCGGGTTTCTACCGGCACGATCTCGACGGCCTGCGCGGTATCGCCATCGCCCTGGTCGCGGTGTTCCACATCTGGTTCGGGCGGGTTTCCGGTGGTGTCGACGTGTTTCTGGCGTTGTCGGGGTTCTTCTTCGGCGGCAAGGTGCTGCGGACCGCGCTGACCCCCGGCGCTTCGCTGTGGCCCGGCCCCGATGTGGTCCGCCTGGTGCGGCGCCTGCTGCCTGCGCTGGTGGTCGTGCTCGCGGGTGCGGCGGTCCTGACCATCCTCGTCCAGCCGGAAACCCGCTGGGAAGCCTTTGCTGACCAAAGCCTGGCAAGCCTCGGCTACTACCAGAACTGGGAACTGGCCAACACCGCCGCGGACTACCTCCGGGCCGGCGAGTCGGTCAGCCCGCTGCAGCACATCTGGTCGATGTCGGTGCAGGGGCAGTTCTACATCGCCTTCCTCGCGGCGATCTTCGGGTTCGCCTTCCTGTGCCGGAAACTGTTCGGCCGGCACCTTCGGACGGCTTTCCTGGTGCTCCTCGGCGGGCTGGCCATCGCGTCGTTCGTGTACGCGATCGGCGCCCACAACACCGACCAGGCGATCGCCTACTACAACAGCTTCGCCAGGGCGTGGGAGCTGTTGCTGGGCGCACTCGCCGGGGCGCTGGTGCCGTTCGTCCGGTGGCCGATGTGGCTGCGAAACATCGTCGCGGTCATCTCCCTGGCCGCCATCCTGTCCTGCGGCGCGTTCATCGACGGCGTCAAGGAGTTCCCGGGCCCCTGGACGCTGGTACCGGTGGGCGCCACGGTGCTGTTCATCCTGTCGGCGGCCAACCGGGCGGGCGATGGCAGCACCGACCGGCTCCCCGTCCCCAACCGGATGCTCGCGACCAAACCGTTCGTCTCGCTCGGCGCCATGGCGTACTCGCTGTACCTGTGGCACTGGCCGCTGCTGATCTTCTGGTTGTCCTACACCGGGCACGTCAACGCCAGCATCCTCGAAGGCACGGTCATCCTGCTGGTTTCGGGTGTGCTGGCCTGGCTGACCACCCGCTACATCGAGGATCCGCTGCGGACCAAGTCGGTCAAGGCGCCGGCCCCGGTGATCCCGCTGCGCGCCCGGCTGCGCCGACCGACGATCGTGCTGGGATCCATCGTCGCGCTGCTCGGGGTGGCGCTGACCGCCACCTCATTCACCTGGCGCGAACACGTCACCGTGCAGCGGGAGAACGGTAAGGAGCTTTCCGGGCTGTCCCCGCGGGACTATCCGGGGGCGCAGGCGCTGATCAACCACGTCCGGGTACCGAAGCTCCCGATGCGGCCGACGGTGCTGGAGGCCAAGGACGACCTCCCGGCGTCGACGAACGACGGCTGCATCAGCGACTTCCCCGATATCGACGTGATCAACTGCACCTACGGCGACAAGGACGCGACGCGCACCATCGCGCTGGCGGGCGGCTCGCACGCCGAGCACTGGCTCACCGCACTGGATCTGCTGGGCCGCCTGCACAATTTCAAGGTGGTCACCTATCTCAAGATGGGTTGCCCGTTGACCACCGAGGAGACACCGCTGGTGATGGGCGACAACCGCCCCTATCCGAAGTGCCACGAGTGGAATCAGCTGGTGATGGCCAAACTCATCGCCGACCACCCCGACTTCGTGTTCACCACATCGACGCGCCCGTGGAACATCAAAGACGGCGATGTCATGCCCAACACGTATCTCGGTATTTGGGAAGCGTTGTCGCAGAACAATATTCCGATCCTGGCGATGCGCGACACGCCGTGGCTGGTGCGCAACGGCAAGCCGTACTTCCCGGCGGACTGTCTGGCCAACGGCGGCGACGCCATCTCCTGCGGCATCGACCGGTCCAAGGTACTCTCCGACCGCAACCCCACACTGGACTATGTCGCCCGGTTCCCGCTGATGAAACCGCTCGACATGAGCGATGCGGTGTGCCGGAAGGAGTACTGCCGCGTGGTGGAGGGAAATGTGCTGCTGTACCACGACTCTCACCATCTGTCGGCGACCTACATGCGCACCATGGCCAATGAGCTCGGCCGTCAGCTGGCCGGCGCCACCGGTTGGTGGTGACGGGCATGACCTCGTCGGCTCAGCCGGGCCGGGCCGATCCACCGGCCCCCGCCCCGATATCGACCGTATGGCCCGGTGTGTCCTACCCGCTCGGTGCCAGTTATGACGGTGCGGGCACCAACTTCTCGCTGTTCTCCGAGGTCGCCGAACGGGTCGAGCTGTGCCTGATCGCCAAGGACGGCTCCGAGGAACGGATCAACCTCGACGAGGTGGACGGCTACGTGTGGCACGCCTACCTGCCCACCGCGACGCCAGGGCAGCGCTACGGGTACCGGGTGTACGGCCCGTGGGATCCCGCCTCGGGCCACCGCTGTGACCCCAGCAAGCTGCTGCTCGACCCGTACGGCAAGTCGTTCCACGGCGAGTTCGATTTCGGCCAGGCCCTGTTCTCCTACGATTTGAGCGCCGAGCCCGCGGGATCCGGTGCGCCGCCCATGGTCGACTCGCTGGGCCACACCATGACCAGCGTGGTGATCAACCCGTTCTTCCAGTGGGGTTCGGACCGGGCGCCGAAGACGCCCTACCACGACACGGTGATCTACGAGGCCCACGTCAAGGGGATGACGCAAACCCATCCCGGCATCCCCGAGGAACTGCGCGGCACCTACGCCGGGCTGGGCCACCCGGTGATCATCGAGCACCTCAAATCGCTCAACGTGACCGCGATCGAACTGATGCCGGTGCACCAGTTCATGCACGATCACCGGCTGCTGGACCTCGGGCTGCGAAATTACTGGGGTTACAACACCGTCGGCTTCTTCGCCCCGCACTTCCAGTACGCCGCCAACCGGCACGCCGGCGGCGCGGTGGCCGAGTTCAAGACCATGGTCAAGACGTTCCACGACGCCGGTATCGAGGTGATTCTCGACGTCGTCTACAACCACACGGCCGAGGGCAACCATCTCGGGCCGACCATCAACTTCCGGGGCATCGACAACGCCGCCTACTACCGGCTGCTCGACGGACAGCCGGAGTTCTACAAGGACTTCACCGGAACCGGCAACAGCCTCAACGCGCGTCATCCGCACACCCTGCAGCTCATCATGGATTCGCTGCGGTACTGGGTGCTGGAGATGCACGTCGACGGGTTCCGGTTCGACCTGGCCTCGACGCTGGCCCGGGAGTTCTACGACGTGGACCGGTTGTCGGCGTTCTTCGATCTGGTGCAGCAGGATCCGGTGATCAGTCAGGTCAAGCTGATCGCCGAGCCGTGGGATGTGGGCGAGGGCGGCTACCAGGTCGGCAACTTCCCGGGGCTGTGGACCGAATGGAACGGGAAGTACCGCGACACCGTGCGCGACTACTGGCGGGGTGAACCCGCGACCCTCGGCGAGTTCGCCTCCCGGCTGACCGGATCCTCGGACCTCTACGAGGCGACCGGTCGCCGGCCGTCGGCCAGCATCAACTTCGTCACCGCCCACGACGGGTTCACCCTGCAGGACCTGGTGTCCTACAACGAGAAACACAACGAGGC
>NZ_JBSFPX010000110.1:0-23606 GCF_053588415.1 Mycobacterium sp. NPDC003449 | reverse complement strand
GTTCCACCGGCCCGTACTCGATGATCACCCAGCAGCCGCTCGGTGGTAAGGCGCAGTTCGGTGGGCAGCGGTTCGGTGAGATGGAATGTTGGGCCATGCAGGCCTACGGCGCCGCCTACACCCTGCAGGAACTGCTGACCATCAAGTCCGACGACACGGTCGGTCGCGTCAAGGTGTACGAGGCGATCGTCAAGGGCGAGAACATCCCCGAGCCGGGTATTCCCGAGTCGTTCAAGGTGTTGCTCAAGGAGCTGCAGTCGCTCTGCCTCAACGTCGAGGTCCTGTCTTCCGACGGTGCGGCGATCGAGATGCGTGACGGCGATGACGAGGACCTGGAGCGTGCCGCTGCCAACCTCGGAATCAACCTGTCCCGCAACGAATCCGCCTCCGTCGAGGATCTGGCCTAGTCAAGTTTCAACACCCGCAAGGGGAAAGGGAGTTACGTGCTAGACGTCAACTTCTTCGATGAACTCCGCATCGGCCTCGCCACCGCGGACGACATCCGTAACTGGTCTTTCGGTGAGGTCAAGAAGCCGGAGACCATCAACTACCGCACGCTCAAGCCCGAGAAGGACGGCCTGTTCTGCGAGAAGATCTTCGGACCGACTCGCGACTGGGAGTGCTACTGCGGTAAGTACAAGCGCGTCCGGTTCAAGGGCATCATCTGTGAGCGCTGCGGCGTCGAGGTGACCCGCGCCAAGGTGCGTCGTGAGCGGATGGGCCACATCGAGCTGGCCGCACCCGTCACGCACATCTGGTACTTCAAGGGTGTGCCCTCGCGCCTGGGCTACCTGCTCGACCTGGCCCCGAAGGATCTGGAAAAGATCATCTACTTCGCGGCCTACGTGATCACCGCGGTCGACGACGAGATGCGCCACAACGAGCTGTCGACGCTCGAGGCCGAGATGGTCGTCGAGAAGAAGGCCGTCGAGGATCAGCGCGATTCCGACCTGGAGGCCCGGGCCCAGAAGCTCGAGGCCGACCTGGCCGAGCTCGAGGCCGAGGGGGCCAAGTCCGATGTGCGCCGCAAGGTGCGCGACGGCGGCGAGCGGGAGATGCGTCAGCTCCGCGACCGGGCCCAGCGTGAGCTGGACCGGCTCGACGAGATCTGGAGCACCTTCACCAAGCTGGCTCCCAAGCAGCTGATCGTCGACGAGGTGCTCTACCGCGAGCTCGTCGACCGCTACGGCGAGTACTTCAACGGCGCCATGGGCGCGGAGTCGATCAAGAAGCTCATCGAGAACTTCGACATCGACGCCGAGGCCGAGTCGCTGCGCGACACCATCAAGAACGGCAAGGGCCAGAAGAAGCTGCGCGCCCTCAAGCGGCTCAAGGTCGTCGCCGCGTTCCAGATGTCGGGGAACTCGCCGATGGGCATGGTGCTCGACGCTGTCCCGGTGATCCCGCCGGAGCTGCGGCCGATGGTTCAGCTCGACGGTGGCCGCTTCGCGACCTCCGACCTCAACGACCTGTACCGCCGCGTGATCAACCGCAACAACCGGCTCAAGCGACTGATCGACCTCGGCGCGCCCGAGATCATCGTCAACAACGAGAAGCGCATGCTTCAGGAGTCGGTGGACGCGCTGTTCGACAACGGCCGCCGCGGCCGCCCGGTCACCGGACCGGGCAACCGTCCGCTCAAGTCGCTGTCGGATCTGCTCAAGGGCAAGCAGGGCCGGTTCCGGCAGAACCTGCTCGGTAAGCGTGTCGACTACTCCGGCCGTTCGGTCATTGTCGTGGGCCCGCAGCTCAAGCTGCACCAGTGTGGCCTGCCCAAGCTGATGGCACTGGAGCTGTTCAAGCCGTTCGTGATGAAGCGTCTGGTCGACCTGAACCACGCGCAGAACATCAAGAGCGCCAAGCGGATGGTCGAGCGTCAGCGCCCGCAGGTGTGGGACGTCCTCGAAGAGGTCATTGGCGAGCATCCGGTGCTGCTGAACCGGGCCCCCACGCTGCACCGCCTGGGTATCCAGGCGTTCGAGCCGCAGCTGGTGGAGGGCAAGGCCATTCAGCTGCACCCGCTGGTGTGTGAGGCGTTCAACGCCGACTTCGACGGTGACCAGATGGCCGTGCACCTTCCGCTGTCCGCGGAGGCGCAGGCCGAGGCGCGCATTCTCATGCTGTCGTCCAACAACATCCTGTCCCCGGCGTCGGGTAAGCCGCTGGCCATGCCGCGTCTGGACATGGTGACCGGTCTGTACTACCTGACCACCGAGGTCGAGGGCGACGCAGGCGAATACGTGCCCGCCGGCAAGGATTCCGCCGAGCAGGGTGTGTACAGCTCGCCGTCCGAGGCCATCATGGCGCTGGACCGCGGTGCGCTGTCGGTGCGCGCCAAGATCAAGGTGCGGCTGACCGATCTGCGTCCGCCGGCCGACGTCGAGGCCGAGCAGTTCCCCAACGGCTGGCGCCACGGGGATGCCTGGACCGCGGAGACCACGCTGGGCCGGGTGCTGTTCAATGAGCTGCTGCCGCACGGGTATCCGTTCGTCAACGAGCAGATGCACAAGAAGGTCCAGGCCCGGATCATCAACGATCTGGCCGAGCGCTTCCCGATGATCGTGGTGGCGCAGACCGTCGACAAGCTCAAGGACGCCGGCTTCCACTGGGCCACCCGTTCGGGTGTCACGGTCTCGATGGCCGACGTGCTGGTGCCGCCGCAGAAGTCCGAGATCCTGGAGCGGCACGAGGCCGAGGCCGACGCGATCGAGCGCAAGTACCAGCGTGGTGCGTTGAACCACAAGGAGCGCAACGACTCGCTGGTCAAGATCTGGCAGGACGCCACCGAAGAGGTGGGTAAGGCGCTGGAGGAGTACTACCCGGCCGACAACCCGATCATCACGATCGTGAAGTCGGGTGCCACCGGTAACCTCACCCAGACCCGCACCCTGGCCGGCATGAAGGGCCTGGTGACCAACCCGAAGGGTGAGTTCATCCCGCGTCCGATCAAGTCCTCGTTCCGCGAGGGTCTGACCGTGCTGGAGTACTTCATCAACACCCACGGTGCTCGAAAGGGTCTGGCCGACACGGCACTTCGTACCGCCGACTCGGGTTACCTGACCCGTCGTCTGGTGGACGTGAGCCAGGACGTCATCGTCCGCGAGCACGACTGCGAGACCGAGCGCGGCATCACCGTGCACCTCGCTGAGCGTGCGGCCGACGGTTCGCTGATCCGCGATGCGCACGTCGAGACCTCGGCGTTCGCCCGCACCCTGGCCACCGATGCGGTGGACGAGAAGGGCAACGTCGTGATCGAGCGCGGTCATGATCTCGGTGACCCGGCCATCGACGCGCTGTTGGCGGCCGGCATCTCGCAGGTGAAGGTTCGTTCGGTGCTGACCTGTGCGTCGGCGTCGGGTGTGTGTGCCCGCTGCTACGGCCGTTCGATGGCCACCGGCAAGCTGGTCGACATCGGTGAGGCCGTCGGCATCGTCGCCGCGCAGTCCATCGGCGAGCCCGGCACGCAGCTGACCATGCGTACCTTCCACCAGGGTGGTGTCACCGGTGGCGCCGACATCGTCGGTGGTCTGCCCCGCGTGCAGGAGCTTTTCGAGGCTCGGGTTCCGCGGAACAAGGCCCCCATCGCCGACGTCGCGGGCCGGATCCGGCTGGAGGAGAGCGAGAAGTTCTTCAAGATCACCATCGTTCCCGACGATGGTGGCGAGGAAGTCGTCTACGACAAGCTGACCAAGCGTCAGCGGCTGCGGGTCATGACCCACGAGGACGGCTCGGAGGGCGTGCTCTCCGAGGGCGACCATGTCGAGGTCGGCGACCAGCTCATGGAAGGCTCCGCGGATCCGCACGAGGTGCTGCGTGTCCAGGGCCCCCGCGAGGTGCAGATCCACCTCGTCAAGGAGGTCCAGGAGGTCTACCGGGCCCAGGGCGTGTCGATCCACGACAAGCACATCGAGGTCATCGTCCGGCAGATGCTGCGTCGCGTCACGATCATCGATTCGGGTTCGACGGAGTTCCTGCCCGGCTCGCTGACCGAGCGTGCCGAGTTCGAGTCGGAGAACCGTCGGGTGGTCGCCGAGGGCGGCGAGCCCGCGGCCGGCCGTCCGGTGCTGATGGGTATCACCAAGGCGTCGCTGGCCACCGATTCGTGGCTGTCGGCGGCGTCGTTCCAGGAGACCACTCGCGTGCTGACCGATGCGGCGATCAACTGCCGCAGCGACAAGCTGAATGGTCTGAAGGAGAACGTGATCATCGGCAAGCTGATCCCGGCCGGTACCGGCATCAGCCGCTACCGCAACATCCAGGTGCAGCCGACCGAGGAGGCCCGGGCCGCCGCGTACACGATCCCGTCCTACGAGGATCAGTACTACAGCCCGGACTTCGGCCAGGCCACCGGTGCCGCGGTGCCGCTGGACGATTACGGCTACAGCGACTACCGGTAACTCTGCGCGAGCAGACACAAAACTGCCCCATTTCTCCGGAAATGGGGCAGTTTTGTGTCTGGTGGGCGGGTTATCCACAGGCTGCTCAACTGGGGGTTCCGCTGCCGGCGGTAGCCCGACACCATTTTGTGGGTGACGCTCGACGAGGTCTTCGCCCGCAACGGGGGTGTTGCGACGACGCAGCAGCTGCTGGCCGTGATGTCCTACCGCACGCTGGCCAGACGGGTCCGCGACGGCAGGGTGTTCCGCGTCGTGCACGGTGTGTACGCGCAGCATCCGCCCGATACGTCGGCGCGGCTCGCCGCGCTGGACCTGATGACCGGCACGCGCGTCGTCGCATGCCTGCAGACGGCCGCCGAACTGTACGGGTTCAACACCGAACCCGACGGCAGGCTGCACATCCTCGATCCCGGACTGCGCATCCGCCCGTCGGCCGGGCTGATGGTGCATCAGCGAATCGGCGCTCCGCTGAGGAAGATTCAGGGTCGGCTGGTGACGTCGCCGGCCTGGACGGCCGTCGAGCTCGCCCGCACGGTTCGACGGCCGCGTGCGCTGGCCGTGCTCGACGCGGCACTGTTCAGCCGATCGGCCACGGTGCCCGATCTTCGCGCGGCGATCGACGAGCAGAAGGGTCGCCGAGGCATCGTCAAGGTCCGTGAGCTGATCGAGCATGCCGACGGCCGCGCCGAGTCGCCGATGGAGAGTGAAGCCCGGCTGGTATTCATCGACCGCGGCGTGCCGTTGCCGGAACTGCAGTACGAGATCCGGGATCGGCACGGGAAACTCTGGCGGGTCGATTTCGCCTGGCCCGATGCGCGGGTGGTCGCCGAGTACGACAGCGTGGAGTGGCATATGGGCGCCGATGCGCTCAAGCATGACCGGCTCAAGGTCGCCCGGCTGCAGGAGTGCGGCTGGATGAGCATCCCACTGGTTGTCGACGACGTCCGCGAGCGTCCGGAGGAATTGGTCGCCAGGATCGTCGGGCACCTTGACCGTTCGACCCCCTTGGCCGGCTGAGCACCTTCCCCGGCGAGCAGACGTAAACCTGCACCATAACCGGGAAAAATGGGCAGGTTTGTGTCTGCTCGCGCGGAAAAGCCTCTCCTTCGCTTCCGGTTGACGGACCCGGCTTCGTCGTTAGGATATCCGATATCCAAGATTTCCGATCCAGTATCTTTCCGCTCTCTCAGAGGTAACCCATGACTCGAAGAATCCCGGTTGTACTCATTGCGCTGTGGTCGGCAATCGCGCTGCTGGGCGCGTGTTCGTCGACATCGGAAGAGGCGCCGCCCACCGCGGTGATCAACCCGCCCGCCAACCTGATCAACGCCGGCCAACTCACCTATGGCACGGCGGCCTCCTTCCCCCCGTTCGAGTCGAAGGAGGCCGGTGAGCTGGTCGGGTTCGACATCGATATGGGCAAGCAGATCGCCGACTACCTCGGTCTGCGTACCCAGGTCCTCGACATCGACTTCGACGGGTTGATCCCGGCGCTGCAGGGCGACCGTGTCGACATCATCAACTCGGCCATGTACATCAACGACGAGCGGGCCAAGGTCGTCGACTTCATCCCGTACATGAAGATCGGTGAGTCCCTGATCGGGAAATCCGACGCGAACCTGTCCATCTCGAAACTGCCGGAGGACCTTTCGGGCAAAACCGTCGCGGTGACCCGCGGAGCGATCGGCGAGACCTACATGAACGAGTTCAACGACAAACTGAAGGCCGCGGGCAAACCGCCGATGGAGATCATGGCGTTGCCCAACAATCAGGATGCGCTGCTCGCCGTGCAGTCGGGGCGCGCCCAGCTGTTCGATACCTCGACTCCCGGTGCGGCGCATACGTTGTCGCAGGCCGGTGACAAGTTCAAGGTACTCAACACCTTTGCGCTGAACACTCAGATCGGTATCGCCGTGCCCAAGGACAAGCCCGAGCTGAAATCCGCCATGGCCGCGGCGGTCGACCGGTTCATCGACAGCGGGGAGTACGACAAGCTCGTCGAGAAGTACAATCTGCCGAAGGATTCGAAGGTGGACCGATGAGCACGATCCTCGAATACGTCTTCAGTAAAACGTTCTTCGAGGCCGCGTGGGTCACGCTGTACCTGACGGTCGTGTCGATGGTACTCGGCATCGTGGGCGGGCTGCTGCTGGCGTTGCTGAAATCGGGACGGGTCGCCCCGGCCCGTTGGGCGGCCGACTTCTACATCTGGTTGTTCCGCGGCACCCCGGTGCTGCTCCAACTGATCTTCGTGTTCAACGTGCTGCCCACGCTGGGGGTCACCCTCACCCCGGTCACCTGCGCCATCGTCGCGTTGAGTCTCAACGAAGCCGCCTACATGGCCGAAATCATCCGCGGTGGACTGCTGGGCGTGGACAAGGGGCAGCGCGTGGCCGCCCACATGCTGGGCCTGACTCCGGTCCAGAGCCTGCGTTACGTGATCCTGCCGCAGACGGCGCGACTGATCCTCCCGCCCACCGGCAACCAGCTGATCGGGATGCTGAAGACCTCGGCGCTGGCCTCCGTGGTCGCCGTCTCCGACCTGCTGCTCACCGCGCAACGGCAGGCGGCGGGCAACTTCGACTACATCGGCAGCCTCACCGCCGCCGCGATCTACTACCTGATCCTCACCACTGCGTTCACCTTCCTGCTCCGGCTGTGTGAGCGTCGGCTCGACACCGATGTCCGCTCCGAAAAGCGCAGGCGCAAAGGGGAGAAGGCCCGACTCGCTATGGAGGGAGCCGCATGACCGCACTGCTCACCGCGCAGGGCATCACCCGCAACTACCACGACGCACCGGTCGTCAACGATGTCTCGCTGAGCATCGACCGGGGCGAATCGGTGGTGTTGATGGGCCCATCGGGTGCCGGAAAATCCACGGTACTGCGATGTCTGGCCGGTCTGGAGCCGTTACAGGGCGGCCGGGTCACGTTCGGCGACAAGGTGCTGTCCTCCTCGGACGGAGAGCGGGTCACCACATCGGGTGAGATCGGCATGGTGTTCCAGCAGTTCAACCTGTTCCCACATCTGACCGCCTTGCAGAACGTCACCCTGGCGCCGCGGCGGGTCAAAAAGGTCAAACAGGAGCGGGCCGACGCCGACGGAACCGAACTGCTGACCAAGGTCGGTCTGGCGCACAAGGTCGATCACTACCCGGCCGAACTGTCCGGGGGCCAGCAGCAGCGGGTCGCGATCGCGCGTGCCCTGGCGATGAATCCGGCGATCATGTTCTTCGACGAGCCGACCAGCGCGCTCGATCCGGAGTACACCCGCGAGGTACTCGATGTCATGAAGGACCTCAGCCGGGAGGGGATGACCTGCGTGGTCGTCACCCACGAGATGGCATTCGCCCGAAACTTCTCCAGCCGCATGGTGTTTCTCGACGGCGGCCGGATCGTGGAAGAGGGGCCGACCGGCGACCTGTTCGACGCACCCAAAAACGACCGCACCAAGAAGTTCCTCGAACAAACTCTCGTCAGCTGAACGACGACGCCGCGGTGGCGACGTTTCAAAGAAAGGGATCCGTCCGTGACAGTTCGGACATTCCAAAGCGCTCCACTCAACAAGCAGGAGTGGGCATATCTTCAGATCCGGCACTGGATCCTGGACGGCACGCTGGAACCCGGCCGCAAGCTGGACCAGGACACGCTGGCCGGCGAGTTGTCGATCAGCCGTATTCCCCTGAGGCAGGCCCTGAGCCGGCTGTTCGCCGAGGGGTTCGTCGATCATCGGCCCAATCAGAGCTGGGTGGTGTCGCCGGTATCGCTCGATGACGCACGCGACGTCTACGCCGGCCGTGAGGCGCTCGAAGTGATGCTGACCGAGCGGGCCGCTCCGTTGATCACCGACGAGGACCTCGACGAGATCGGCGCGACCCTCGCCAAGCAGGAGGCCGCCCTCGACGCCCGCGATCTCGATCTCGCGCGCGAGCACGACCGGGCCTTTCACAACCGGATCTACGAGGTGTCCGGGCTGACCCGCACGCTGCAGGCGCAGCAGCAGTTGCGCGCGATGTCCGACCGCTACATCGCGATGTACATGAGCGATATCAACCGGGCCATCTCCGGGCTCGGTGAACACCGTGAGATCCTCGATGCGCTCAAATGCAAGGACACCGAACGCGCGAGAGATGCTGTCGGACAGCATGTTCGCGGCGGCATCGACGTACTGGTGGGCATCTTGAGCTGACCCGTCCCGCCGCCATACCCGCAATTTCCCACATCATCACATGAAAGAGAGTCGATTCCCGATGTCCACATCTACCTCCGCCGCCGTCGGTCGCGCCGTGCCCAGTGCGATCGATCGACTCGCGGTCCCCGAACTGGCATCGGCGATCGGCACCTCACTGCGTGAAGCCGAGCGTGAACTCGCCAAGACACCGCTGGCGCCGGGCTACTTCCTGGACGCCACCTATGCCGACACCCACCGGTTTCCCCCGCCGGAGTGGGCGCTGCCGACGTTCAGTGCGGCCGCGGGCGGTGCGGGCATGACCTACACCCCATACGGTGGCGACGACGATGTCCGGGCCGCGGTGGCCACGAATGTCCAAGCCGTACTGGGCCTGCCGAAGACCGACCCGGCCGAGGTCATCCTCACGCCCGGCACCCAGGGGGCGCTGTTCATCGCGCTGGCATCGTTGATCGAACCGGGCGACGTCGCGATCCTGCCCGACCCCGATTATCTGTCCACCGAACGGATGCTGCGCTACTTCGGCGCCGAGGTGGTGCGCATTCCGGTGGTGCACTCCGACGCGGGCCGTCCGGTGCTCGACGCCGACCTGCTCACCGCCGCCGCCCGGCGTAACCCGAAGCTGATGGTGTTCTCCCATCCGAACAATCCCACCGGCATGATCTATGACGATTCGACGCTGGAGCTCATCGCGGCGCTGGCCAACCAGCACGACTTCCACGTCCTGGCCGACCAGCTGTACTGCCGGCTGGTCTACGACAACGAAACCTTCACCCACATCGCCAATCTCGACGGGATGAAGGAGCGCACCATCACCCTGCTCGGGCCATCGAAGACCGAGTCGCTGTCCGGTTACCGTCTCGGGCTCGCGGTCGGTCCGGTCGGACTCGTCGCCGATATGGAGGAGGTGCAGTCCTGCACCGCGCTGCGCGCGCCGTCCTACGCACAGCATCTGCTGGCGCGCTGGCTGGCCGACGATCAGGATTTCGTCAAGCTGCGGATCTCGGAGTACCAGGCGCTGCGCGACACCACGGTGGAACGGATCAACGCCTCGTCGGTCATGAAAGTCCGGGCCGCCTACGGATCGGCCTATGTGTTCCCCGAGATCACCGTGGATGCCACCGAACAGCAGGTGGCGATCGCTCTGAAGCGGGACGCGGGCATCGTGGTCAATCCCGGATACCAGTCCGGGCTCGCCGGCCTGCGACACATCCGGCTGTGCTTCGCCCAGGACGAGAAGGTGTGGGACGACGCCCTGGGCCGGATCCTGGACGTCGTAGGCGGTTTCGCGAAGCGGTGAGGGGCCAAAAGACGCATGCCGCGACAACGAACCTGGTGAAAGAGCATTCGGCGGCGACCATCACCGGGCTACGGGCGTGGCGGGTGGATCTGCCGCTGCGGCGCCGGCTGCATCACGCCACCGCCGACGTGTGGGCCCTGACCGCGGTCGTGGTGGAGGTCGAGCTGACGGGCGGGGCGCGCGGTTACGCCGAGGTCCGGTCCAACGGGGCCTACGCGACGGGCGAGGACGAGTCGACGATCGTGGCGGCCCTGCGTACGATGCCGTTGCAGGGCCGCACGATCGACGAGGTCGGTGCCCAGCTGTCCGGACAGTCGCTGCTGGCCTGGATGGCCGTCGACACCGCGGCCTGGGATGCGGTGGCCCGAAGTATGGGACTGCCGTTGTACCGGGCGTGGAATCGTGCGGCGGCCCAGACGGATTCGGTCCGCACCCACGCCCAGATCGGATTCGGTGACGTCGCCACGGCCGAAAGCGCGGCCCGGGCGTTCGCCGCCGCCGGATTCGATCGGCTCAAGGTCCGGGTGGGCGAGCCCGACCTGGCGGTCGACCTCGCGCGCGTCACGGCGATCAGGCGGGCGGTGGGACCCGATGTCGCGCTTGTCGTCGACGTCAACGGCGGCTGGAGCTACGACACCGCCGCCGCGGGCATCGATGCGCTCACCGGTATCGGGGTGGCCTGGATCGAGCAGCCGGTGATGGCGGTGTCCGAGCTGGCCCGGTTGCGCAGCGGCACCGACGTACCGATCTACGCCGATGAGTCCGTCCGCGACGCCGATTCGGTGGAACTGCTGACCGCCGCGGGTGCCGTCGACGGTGTTCATTTGAAGCTGGAGAAGTGCGGCACCGTGGCGCGGCTGTTCCAGGCCGTGGCACGGGCCCGGGTCAACGGTCTCGCGGTGGCGCTCGGACAGATGGATCAGGGGCAGCTCGGCTGCGCCGTCACCACCCAGCTGGCCGCGGCGCTCGGCCTGGAACGCGCGGAGCTCTGGGGCTGGGTGGGTATCGCGCGAGACCTCACCGACACCCTGACGATGCGCGACGGCAGCGTAGTGCTGCCGGATGGACCGGGCAACGGGATCGCGTCGATAGACACCACATTTGCACAGGAGATATTGTGAACAACCACGTTTCGGAGATACCCGATGTCGTCGACCTGTTGCAGGACATGGTCGCGGTCGACACGACCAACCCCGGCGGGAACGAGGCCGGTGCCGCGCAGCTGCTGGCGGACCTGTTCACCGCGCATGGGTTGCGGGCGGCCGTCGACCGTTTCGACGACGACCATGTGAATCTGACCGCCTCGGTATCCTTCGGTGCGGGCGGACCGACGATCGTGCTGAACTCACACCTGGATGTGGTTCCCGCGGTGGGGGAGTGGACCACACCGCCGTTCGATCCCCAGATCCGGGACGGGCGGATGTTCGGGCGCGGCTGCGCCGACGCCAAGGGCAGCCTGGCGCCCATGGCGATCGCGCTGCTGCGCCTGGTGCGTTCCGGGGACGCGGGCACACTGCGCGGCACGGTGGTCTACACCGCGGTCGGGGACGAAGAGGTGGGCAGCCGCGGTGCCCGGCACCTGCTCACCGACTTGAGCGGAGTCGACGGCGCCGTCATCGGCGAACCCACCTCGTTGCGACTGCTCAGCGCGCACAAGGGATCGGTGCGGCCGGTGATCGAGCTGACCGGAAAGTCCGCGCACGCCGCGGCCCCCGGCGCGGGCGTCAACGCGATCAACGCGGCCGGACCGCTGCTGGCCCTGCTGGACGTGTACTCCGCCGAACTCGGCGAGCGGGTGCATCCGCTGACCGGATGCCCGACCGCGACCGCCGTGCTCATCTCGGGCGGTGAGGCGCCCAACGCGGTGCCCGCCTCCTGCCGGATCACCGTCGACCGTCGGCTGGTTCCCGGTGAGACCGCGGAATCCGCGCTGGCCGAGATCGAAACGCTGCTGGCGAAGTTCAACGCCGACAACGCCCCGGCCACCGCGGCGATCGCCGAATGCGCGCCGAGCACCGGCGGCCCGTCCCAGACGGCCGATACCGATCCGTTCGTGGTCTCCTGCCGCAACGCGCTCGAGGACATCGGCGTGGATTCGACGCTCAGCGGGTTGATCGTCAACTGCGATATGACCCACTTCCGGGCCGCGGGCATCCCCACGGTGGTGATCGGGCCGGGCGAGCTGGAGAACATGCACGTCCGTGACGAATCGATCGACCTCGACGAGTTGCGCCGCGCGGTCGACGTGTACGAGGCGATCCTGCGTCGGGCCCTGGCCTCGTGAGGTTGGCCGTGGGCCAGCCGGCCATTCGTCACACCGTGGAGGACAACGTCGCCGCGGCCGCCGAACTGGTGGGCACGGCGCAGGCACGGGGTGCCGGGCTGGTGCTGCTGCCCGAGCTGTGTCTCAGCGGATACCGGCCGGAAGCCATCGGGGCGCAACCGGAGCGCTGGGCGGTGACGCTGGACGATCCCAGGCTGCAACCGCTGCGGCGGGCGGTCCAAACCACCGGTGTGGCGGTCGCTCTCGGCGCCGCACTGCGCGGCACGACCGAACTGTACAACGCCACCCTCTGGTTCCGAACGGACGGCACCGTCGAGCACGTCTACTCCAAGGTCCACCTGTGGACCGCCGAGCGGCCGGTGTTCACGGCAGGCGACCGGCAGGCCGTCGTCGCCTGCCACGGCCTGCGTTTCGGTATCGGAATCTGTTACGACGCGGGCTTTCCCGAGTTCGTCCGGTCCTATGCGCGGGCCGGCGTGGATGCGGTGCTGTTCAGCTCGGCCTTCGCCGTGGGCGCCGAGAGATACCGCTACGACATCTACCATCAGTCCAGGGCGCTGGAGAACGGTGTGCACATCGCGGTCTCCAACAGCACCGGCACCATCGGCACCGTCGAATTCTTCGGGCACTCACAGGTCTTCGACAGACAGGGCCGGTGCCAGTTGGACGTCGAGACCACCGATCGGCTCGGCGTGACCGAACTCGGCACCGGCAGGTACGACGGTGAGCTCGTCCCCTACCTCGAGCATCTTCGGCCCATACATTCCGATCCCGACCACTTCGAAGGATGACACCATGACACCGACATTCGACCGCACCGAGTACGGCAACCGGGTAGAGCGGTTCCAAAAGAGTTTGACCGCACTCGATCTCGACCTCGCGGTGGTGACCGCGCCGGAGAACATCTGCTACCTGACGGGCCATGAAACCCCCGGCTACTACACCTACCAGTGTCTTGTGGTGCCGCGCAGCGGGGAGCCGGTGCTGCTGACCAGGGAAACCGAGACCATCAACGGCAGGCATTCGACCTGGCTGACCCAGATCGTCGGTTACCCCGATGTGGCCGACCCGCTACAGCGCACCGCCGAGCTGGTCGCCGAGGTCATCGGCGATGGCACCAGGATCGGGTTGGAGGAACGGTCCTGGTTCCTCACCCCAGCCCAGCACCGTCAGTTGGCGGAAGCGCTCAAACCCCGCACGGTGAATCCGATCGACGACGATCTGGCCGGCCTCCGGCTGATCAAATCGCCGGTGGAGATCGACCAGATCCGCAAAGCCGCGCAGATCAGCAATGCCGGCGTGCGGGCGGGCGCGCTGGCCGCGGTCCCCGGCGCCACCGAGCGCGATGTCGCCGCGGCCGCCTTCTCGGCGATGATCACGTCGGGATCGGAGTACTTCGGGATGGAGCCGTTCGTCGCGTCGGGCCCGCGGGCGGGAACCATCCACGCCAGCTGGAGCGACCGGGTGATCGGTGCCGGCGAGGGTGTGCTGATCGAACTGGCGGCCGCCAAGGGCCGCTACCACGCTCCGCTGATGCACACCGTGTGGTCCGGTCCGCTGCCCGATTTCGAGGCCAGGATGGCCAAGGCCTGCCAGGAGGCGCGCGACGAGACCATCGCCCTGTTGACGCCGGGGCACACGCCGGCCGAGGCGCACGCCCGCTGCCGTGAGGTCATCGACTCGCACGGGCTGCTCGACACCTACCGCAAGCGCAGCGGCTACTCGGTGGGTATCGCGTTCGCGCCGGACTGGGGTGAGGGGCACATCCTGTCGCTCAAGGAGACCGAGCACCGCTCGTTCGAACCGGGAATGGTGGTGCACGTCGTCCCGACCCTGCGCGAAGGGGAGAAGGCCGGCTTCGGATTCTCCGGCACCGTGGTGATCTCGGACGGCGCCCCCGAGATCATCACGTCCTGTCCGCTGACCGATCTGACGCGGCAATGACGGTCGCCGCCGTGCCTGGTGAGCAGACACAGAACTGACCCAATTCGCCGAAAACCAGGCAGGTTTGCGTCTGCTCGCGCTAGTGACCGGGGCGGACCTTCTCGCCCGGCATCGCGCACGACGTCCGGGTCACCAGGGACACCGGCAACACCGTGCGCCGCCGCGGCTTGCGCTCGGGGTGGTCGAGCCGGCTGAACAGCCGCTCGGCGGCGAAGCGGCCCATCTCCTCGCCGTCCTGATGGATGACCGTGATCGCCGGTTTGAGTGCGGCGGCGGTGGGGAAGTCGCCGAATCCCACCACCGCTATATCGTTGCGCCGCAACGCTTGTAACGCCGATACGACCGACACGGTGCAACGCGCGTTGGACGAGAACACGGCGGTGGGCGGGTCGGGTTCGCCGAGAATGCGGTGCAACGCCGCGGTGACGCCGGCGGTGTCGACGTCGCCGAGGTGTACCAGGCGGTCATCGGCCCGCAGGCCGGCCTCGGTGAGGGCCCGACGGCAGCCCTCGACCCGGAGCCGCGCGGTGACGACGTCGTCGCCGAGGAAGGCGATCCGCCGGTGGCCGTGTGAGATCAGGTGCGCCGTCACCTCGTGGCCACCGCCCGCGTCGTCCTGCACCACGGCGTCGGCGGTGAGCCGGCCGGGTACCCGGTCGACGAAGACGAGCGGTGTGCGGGTCTGCCACGGCCGCAGGAACGACATGTCCGGGCCGACCGGGCAGATGATCATGCCCGCCACCCTCCGGTGCAGCACGGCCTCGATGGACCGTTGCTCGTGGGAGGGTTCCCATCCGACGCTGGTGACGATCACGGCCACGCCGTGCCGGCTGGCCTCGCGTTCGACCGCGCTGATGATGCCGGCGAAGAACGGGTCGGCCACGCCGGGGACCGCGACGCCGATCGCGGCGTCGCGGCCGGTCCGGAAGCTGACCGCCAGCATGTTGGGGACGTAGGAGAGTTCCTCGATGGCCGATTCGACCCGTGCGCGGACGTCGGCGGATACATACCGATCGTTGTTGACCACGCGCGACACCGTTTTCGCGCTGACCCCCGCGCGCTGCGCAACGTCACGCATCGTCGCCATCGCCGCCTCCTCCCCGGGTAGGCGGCCAGTATGTCACCGATGTCAGCGTGCGGGACGAATTCTCTGACACCGGTGACATATGCGCCGAAATGGCGTACCGTCGCGGCTCATAGTCACTTGCGAACGTGACTCAGATAACAATTACGACGTGCGGAGGAGGGCGGCGTCAACGGATGAAGGCCGGGTATGACGAGGCCGCGAAGACGTGGCCGGTGACCGATGGGCCGACAGGATGGTGATCGTGCCGTGAAGCCACAACCACAACTGCTGCCGCCCAACATCGTCGAGCACTGGTATGCCGGCGGCGCGGCGCTGGCGGCCTGGCGGGGCCTGCCGCCGGTCGGGGAGCGGTGCCCCGAGGAATGGGTGGGCGCGACCGTCGAGCGCTTCGGCGAGCCGGGCACCGGACTCGCGCGGCTGGCCGACGGCACGCTGCTGCGCGACGCCGTCCGCACCGACCCGGCCGGGTGGCTGGGCAGCGACGACGGGGCGCCCGGCGACACCGGGGTACTGGTGAAACTCCTCGACGCGGGGCAGCGACTGCCCGTCCACGTCCACCCCACCCGCGACTACGCCACCCGCCACCTCGGCTGCGCGTACGGCAAGACCGAGGCCTGGTACGTCCTCGAGGCCCACGACGAGGCCGCGGTATGGGTGGGCTGGCGCGAGGATGTCGACCGGGCCCGGATCAGTGCGCTCGTCGAAGCCCAGGACGCCGAGGCGATGCTCGCGCTCATGCACCGCATCCCGGTGACTCCCGGCGACGGCATCCTGGTCCCCGGCGGCATTCCGCACGCCATCGGCGCGGGCGTGCTGGTGGTCGAGGCGCAGGAGCCGACCGATCAGTCAATCCTGCTGGAACACACCAACACCGCGGCCTCCGATGCCGAGGTGTTCCTCGGGCTGGAACGGGGCACCGCGCTGTCGGCGGTCGACACCGAGGCCCTGCCCGACCCGGCGCGGTTGACCCGCCACGCCGTACCGGGCGCCGACCCGCTGACCCCACTCCTGCCCGCCGAGGCGTCGACGTACTTCCGGATGGAGTTGCTGCGCCCCGGCGCGGATGTCTTCGCCGGCTTCGCGGTCGCGGTGGTGCTGGCCGGAAACGGTGTCGTGGTCGGCACCGACGGTGCGCCGCTGCAGGTCGCCGCCGGCCAGACCCTGGTCATCCCCGCGGCCTGCGGTGACTGGCATGTCGACGGCGGTGTGCGCCTGCTCGTCTGCCGCCCGGGAACCAGCTGGCCGCCCGCCGATCGTCAGGAGAGAATCCCATGACCGCACTGCTGGAGGCCCGCGGCATCTCGCGCAGCTTCGGCCACGTCCGCGCACTCGACGGCGCCGACTTCGATATCGAGGCCGGTGAGGTCGTCGGGCTCATCGGGGACAACGGTGCCGGTAAATCGACACTGATCAAAGCGCTTTCGGGCAGCCTGGACCTCGACGAGGGCGAGATCCGGTTCCAGGGCGAACCGGTACGGCTGGCCACCCCGCGGCAGGCCAACGACCTCGGGATCGAAGTCGTCTATCAGGATCTCGCGTTGGCGCCGCACCTCAACCCGGTGCAGAACGTGTTCCTGGGCCGCGAGATCGGCCGTAAGGGCATCCTCGGGAAACTCGGCTTCCTCGACGAGAAGGAGATGCGGCGCCGGGCCGCGGCGTCGTTCACCCAACTCGGGGCGACGGTCCGGTCACTGAGCGCACCCGTCGGGGCCATGTCGGGCGGGCAGCGTCAGGGCATCGCGATCGCCAGGGCGATCGCGTGGGCGGACAAGGTGGTGATCCTCGACGAACCGACCGCGGCGCTGGGCGTCGTGCAGACCAAGAACGTGCTCGAATCGGTGAAACGGGTGCGTGACAACGGGATTGCCGTGGTCCTCATCAGCCATTCGATGCCGCACGTGCTTGAGGTCTGCGACCGCATTCAGGTACTGCGGTTGGGCCGCCGGGTCGCCACCTATCCGGGCCGCGGCACCAGCGTCGAGACGTTGGTCGGTGCGATGACCGGCGCTCTGGACGGGCGGACCGACGCCGCATGAGTACGACGAGCGAGGAGCCCACACGCCAGATGGACAAGCCGGTGACCGATCCAGCGCCCGCCGCGAACACCGACGAACTCGACAGCTCACCGCTGCGGCGGGTGCTGGGCCTGCAGGCGTTCTGGATCCTGGGCGTACTGATCGTCATCTGCCTGTTCTTCAGCCTCATCGCGGGCGACCGTTTCCTGTCCACCGGCAATTTCTCGTTGATCTCGCAGAACGTCGCGGTCTGGGCGGTGCTCGGGGTCGGGATGACGTTTGTGATCATCACCTCCGGCATCGACCTGTCGGTCGGGTCGGTCCTGGTGTTCTCGTCGGTCGTCGCGGCCAAAGTGATGGAGGCGATGGGCGGCAGCGGTCCAGGCGTGGCGGCGATGGGCCTGCTCGCGGCGGTGCTCGGCGGCACGGTCTGGGGTGCGATCAACGGGGTCCTGGTCGCGAAGGCCAAGGTGCCGCCCCTGATCGTGACGCTCGGAACCCTCTCGGTCGCACTGGGTCTGGCGCAGGTGCTGACCGGTGGTATCGACATCCGTTCGGTGCCGTCCGAGCTCACCGACTTCAGCGCCTACACCAAGGTGCTCGGCATACCCGGTCTGCCGTTCGTCGCGCTGGTCATCGTGATCGTCGGCGGGATTCTGCTGCACAAGACCAGGTTCGGCCGCTACACCTATGCGATCGGGTCCAACCAGGAAGCGGCGCGTCGCACCGGGATCAAGGTGACCCGGCACCTGATCGCCGTCTATACGCTGGCAGGTCTGCTCGCCGGTATCGGTGCGCTGCTCTCGCTGGCGCAGTTCGGCACCACCACCATCGCCGGTCAGTCGCTGACGAACCTGAATGTGATCGCAGCCGTCGTCATCGGTGGAACGTCGATCTTCGGTGGTATCGGGACGATCTTCGGAACTGTTGTCGGCCTGTTCATTCCGGCTGTGCTGCAGTCCGGCTTCGTGATCATCGGCGTGGAGCCGTACTGGCAGGGCGTCGCGGTCGGCTCGGTGCTGATCGCCGCGGTCTACGTCGACCAGTCCCGGCGGGCCGCGGCAATGCGGAGCGCCCGATCCCGAAACCTCTTCAACCGCAGAGGATCCAAGCGAGGTTCCAACGAAAGGAAAGCCAGTGAACCGTAAGCGCCTGCTGCTCGTCGCGGGGGCCGTGGCGATCGCGTTGCCGATGGCCGCCTGTACATCGTCGAAACCCGAGCCTGCGGGTGAGAACTCGGCCGAGGGTACGCCAGGCGCCTCGTCGCAGGCCGCCGCGAGCACGGTGACCGCGCCGCCGAAGGCCGGCAAGGACTACAACATCGCGTTTCTGCAGGGCGTGGTCGGTGACCAGTTCTACATCACGATGCAGTGCGGTGCCCAGGAGGAGGCGGCCAAACTCGGCGTCACGGTCAACACGCAGGGTCCGCAGAAGTTCGACCCCACCCTGCAGAAGCCGATCCTCGACTCGATCGTCGCGAGCCGGCCGGACGCGTTGCTGGTCGCGCCGACCGACGTCCAGGCCATGCAGCAGCCACTCGAGCAGGCCGCCGCCGCGGGAATCAAGGTCGTGCTGGTCGACACCACCACCAACGACCCGTCGTATGCGGTGTCGGCGATCGCCAGCGACAACGAGGGCGGTGGCCGGGCCGCGTTCGACGCGATCAAACAGCTGCACCCCGAGGGCGGCAAGGTCATGGTGATGAACATCGACCCGGGTGTGTCGACCACCGATGCCCGCGCCAAAGGGTTCGAAGAAGCCGTCAAGGGTGACGACAAGTTCACCTATGTCGGTGTGCAGTACAGCCATAACGATCCCGCCACCGCGGCCCAGCTGATCGGTGCCCAGTTGCAGAAGGATCCCGATCTCGTCGGGGTCTTTGCCACCAACCTGTTCTCGGCCGAGGGGTCGGCCACCGGGATCAAGCAGGCCGGGAAGAGCGGGCAGGTGCAGGTTGTCGGGTTCGACGCGGGCCCCAATCAGATCCAGGCGTTGCGGGAGGGTGTCGTTCAGGCGCTGGTGGCCCAAGACCCCGGCAACATCGGCAAGTTCGGCGTCGACGAGGCCGTGACCGCGCTCGACGGCGGCCAGAACACGGCCAACGTGCAGACCGGATTCACGATCATCACCAAGGAGAACCTGGACGGCGACGGCGCCAAGGCCGCCTACAAATCCAGCTGCTGAACTCAGCCGCTGACGACGTCGATCAGGTGTGCGACGGCGTCGGCGACCGCGACCCGCGCAGCGCGTAGCGACCTGCGCGGGTCGACGCCGTCGTCGGTCGCCAGCACCGTGCGCACCGCACCGGTGTAGGCGATGTTCAGTGCGGTGCCGATGTTCACCTTGGCGATGCCTGCGCGCACCGCCGCGCGCAGCGTCTCGTCGGGTACGCCCGACGAGCCGTGTAGCACGAGCGGGACCGGGACGGTGCCGCGCAGTGCGGCGATCAGGTCGAGGTCGAGTTCGGCGGTACGGCTGGTCATCGCGTGTGAGCTGCCGACCGCGACGGCGAGCGCGTCCACACCTGTGGCAGCGACGAATTCGGCCGCCTGCGCCGGGTCGGTGCGTACCCCGGGCGCGTGCGCGCTGGTCACCTGGGTGTCCTTGCCGCCGACGTAACCCAGTTCGGCCTCCACCGCGAGACCGTGGGTGTGCAGCCGCGCGGCGGCGCCCGCGGTGACCGCGACGTTGTCGGCGTAGGGCAGTGCCCCGCCGTCGACCATCACCGACGAGTAGCCGGCCTCGGGGGCCTGCTGCCAGAGGTCGGGGGCCTCGACGTGGTCGAGGTGCAGGCTGACCGGCACCCGCGCGTCGGCGGCCAGCGCCAGCAGCGCCGCGCTGAGCGGGCCGAGCGCGCCGTGGAAGGCCACGGTGTTCTCGCTGACCTGCAGGATCACCGGTGCTCCTGCGCGCTGCGCGCCTTCGACGATGCCCTCGGCGTGTTCGAGGGTGACCACGTTGAACGCCGCCACCCCGGTGTCACCCGACGCCGCCCGTGCGATCAGATCTGTTGTGGTGACCAGCGGCATGGCGCTCCTGACGGCCTTGACGAGAACCCAACGAGACGCAACCATATCCATTCAAACCCAATCAGCGCAATCGGTGGGAGTGTGATGTCGGCATTCGCCGGTCTGGACGTCGGGACGACGTCCAGCAAGGCCGTGGTGTACGGCGAGGACGGCGCCGTGCTGGGCGCCGGGCGTTGCCCGACGGTGTGGGACAGCGGCCCCGACGGTGTCCAGACCGACGCCGACACGTTGTGCCGCAGTGCGTTCGACGCGCTGAGCGCCGCGGCCGACGATGCGGGGGTGCCGGTGCGCGCGGTCGGCGTCACGAGCATGGGTGAATCCGGTGTTCTCGTCGACCGGCGGGAGCGGCCGCTGGCGCCGGTGATTGCCTGGCACGACGACCGCGACGCCGACGAGGTGGCCGATCTGGCCGCCACGATCGGCCCCGAGGCGATCGGTGGCATCGCCGGAAAGCCGCTGCGCGGGCAGTTCTCGCTGACCAAGCACCGCTGGCTGCTGCGGCACGTTCCGGCGGGCCGGGCCGCGGTGACCCGGTTCGACATCGGCGGCTGGGTGGTGCGCCGGCTCGGTGGTGATGCCGTGCTCGAGCTGTCGCTGGCCGGGCGGACCGGCTGGCTCGACATCGCCACCCGCGACTGGTGGGACGATGCGCTGGCCTGGTCGGGTGCGGTTCGCGCGCTGATGCCGCCGCTGGTCGAGGCCGGGGTTCCGGTGGGGGCGATCGGTTCGGACGCGGTCAGCCCGCTGTTACGGGGTGCGGTGCTGACCCTGGCCGGCCATGACCATCAGGCCTCGGCGCTCGGGGCCGGCGCCACCGGCCCGGGCCGGGAACTGGATTCGTCGGGCACGGCCGAGGCGCTGGTGCGCACCATCGCCACCCTGCCGTCCCGCCCGGATATCGCCCGGCTCGCCGCCGCGGGCATCACCACCGATCCGAGTATCGAGACCGGGCACTGGAGCCTGCTCGGCGGCACCGAGGGCGGGCTCGCGCAACAACACGCACTGGCCCGGCTCGGGGCCGGAATCGCCGAACTCGACCTGGCCGCCGAGCGGAGCGCGGACGGCGGGCCCGGCGCCGAATGGCGGTCGGTCGTCGCCGCGGCCGCCGACGAGGCACTGGCGCTGCACCGGGCCATGGACGAGGTGGTCGGCCCGGCGGCCCGGGTGGTGGTGACCGGCGGTTGGCGCCACAGTGCGGAAGTGATGCGCGCCAAGGCTGTTCGATTCACCGGCCTGGAGGTGTCGGAGGTCGAGGAGGCCGGTGCGCTCGGGGCCGCGACGCTGGCCGCGCGGGCCTGCGGTGCGCTCGGGGCCGGTGAACGGCTGGGGGTGTGCTGATGACGAAGACCAGAACCTGGTTCGCCGACGAACGCCACGCCGAGGTGCTGCGCTTGCTCACGATCGACGGTCGGGTCGAAAGCCCGGCGCTGGCATCGCGTTTCGGGGTCAGCGCGGAGAGTGTGCGCAAGGACCTGGCCCAACTGGAGGCCCGCGGGCTGCTGCGCCGCGTGCACGGGGGCGCGGTGCCGCGGGCCGACAGCCGCAACGAACCCGATGTGACCGACCGTCCGCAGCGGGCCGAACAGAAGTCGGCGATCGCCCGTCACGCGCTTCGCTTCGTGCCGGAGGCGGGCACGGTCCTGCTGGACGCCGGGACCACCACGCTCCGGTTGGCCGAAATGCTGCCCACCGACACCGGATTGGTCGTCTACACCAACTCGATGGCCGTCGGCTCGACGCTGCTGCGGCGCGGTATCGCGGTAGTGAGCCTCGGCGGGCGGATCCGGCCGCCGACCATGGCCGCGGTCGGTGGGCTGACCGTGCAGGCGCTGGCCGCGATCAACGTCGACGTGGCATTTCTAGGCACCAACGCGTTGTCCTTCGATCGGGGGCTGAGCACCCCCGACGCCGATGAGGCCGATGTCAAACACCGGATGCTCGGGGCCGCGGCCCAGCGGGTATTCCTGGTCGACTCGAGCAAGTTCGGCCGCACCAGCCTGGCCCGGCACGCGACCCTGCCCGATGTGGACGTGCTGGTCACCGACTCCGGAGCAACGGCGCAGCAGCGCAAGCGGTTACGGTCCGCCGGTATCACCGTGGAGGTGGCGGCCCGATGATCGTCACCGTCACGCCCAACCCCAGCCTGGACCGCACCCTGCACCTGTGCCGGCTGCGGCCCGGTGCGGTCAACCGCGCCACCGCGACGATGACCGAGCCGAGCGGAAAAGGCGTGAACGTCGCGCTGGCCCTGCACGGCAACGGTGTGGCGGTCCGTGCGGTGTTGCCGGTCGGCGGCGGCGCCGGGCGTGAAATCGCGGACCGGATCCGCGATTTGGGCCTCGCCGCGGTCGAGGTGCCGATCGCCGGCGCGGTACGCAGCAACGTCTCGCTGGTCGAAGCCGACGGGCGCAGCACCAAGGTCAACGAACCCGGCCCTGACCTGTCCGAGAACGAGGTCGCGGCGCTGTGTGCGGCCGCGCTGACCGTCAGCGCCACCGGGGACTGGGTGCTGTGGGCGGGCAGCCTGCCCGCAGGTTTCTCGCCGCGCCGGCTGGCCGCCGCGGCCGGCGAGGCCCGCGCCGCCGGGCGTCAGGTCGCCGTCGACGCCTCCGGTGCCGCCCTGGCCGCCGTCCTCGACAACGACGGCGACCGGCTGCCCCACCTGATCAAACCCAACGTCGACGAACTGGCCGAGGTCCTCGGCACCCCGTTGAACACGATCGGCGAGGTCGCGACGGCCGCGCACACGCTGCTCGCGCGCGGGGTGCGCACCGTGCTGGTGAGCCTCGGCGGTGACGGTGCCCTGCTGATCGACGCCCGGCTGACCGAACCGCTGCACGGGATCGCACCCGCCCGCGTCGTCAACACCGTCGGCGCGGGCGATGCCATGCTCGCCGGATTCCTGGCGGTCCCTGCGGGCGGAGCCGAGGCGCTGGCGAACGCGCTGCGGTTCGGTGCCACCGCGGTCGAACACGACGGGACACTGCTCGGCGTGCCCGACCCGGCGCGCCCGGTGCGGATCGGGCCCGCGGTCGGCGACACCGCGCTGGGCCCTCGTTCCCCTCGCGAGCAGACATAAAACTGCCTCTTTCCGCGGCGAAATGGGCAGGTTTGTGTCTGCTCGCGGGGACTGTCGGGCTGCCCGCCTAAACTGGGGCCGTGCTCATCGGTTCGCATGTAGACAACACCGACCCTCTGGCCGCGGCCACCGCCGACGGGGCCGACGTGGTGCAGTTCTTCCTCGGCAACCCGCAGAGCTGGAAGAAGCCCAAACCGCGTGAGGACGCCGACGTGCTCAAGGCGTCGAGCGTCCCGCTCTACGTGCACGCGCCGTACCTGATCAACGTGGCGTCGGCGAACAA
>NZ_JBSFPX010000109.1:0-23999 GCF_053588415.1 Mycobacterium sp. NPDC003449 | reverse complement strand
CGCTTCGAAGTGGATGCTGATCGGGAAGCCGAGGTCGGCCACCCCGTCGATGACCCGCTTGTAGAGGTCGAGCATCAGTTTGCGTTTCTCGGTCGGCTCGAGGTCGGCGAGCCGGGAGACGAACTCCTGTTCGGCGGCCACGGCCTCGTTGCCCGGGTCCTGGATGAGCCAGTTGATCAGCCCGACCTTGGTCTCCACCTTGGGTACGAAGCCGAACGACAGCAGGATCTCGGGGCGGTGCGCGGTGGTCGCGGCGAACTCGGTCAGGAAGCCGACGATGGCGTCGGAGTACAGCAACTGGGTCATGCCGTAGGTGGCGCGCCGGTCGCATTTGAAGTTGAACCGCCCCTGCTCGCCCTGCCGGGTCGGGATCAGGATGGCACCCCGGTTGGGCACCAGATCCTCGTAGACCGAGAGCGCATCGGTGGGCGCGACGCCCTCACCCTCGCCGTCCTTCATGGTGCGCGGGACCCCGACGAAGGCGATGCCGTCGAAGCCGGCCCCGCCGAGGTCGTTGAGCCGCCGCTGCAACGCCGCCTGGTCCAGGAAGGAGGTCACCTGAGTGCACAGGCCGCGCAGCCCGGGCAGTTCGGGCCGCAGGATCGACCAGTATTCGAGCACGTCCATCCGGGGCTTCATCTCGATGGGACGGTCGTCGTCCTCGTCGATCATCCCGGGGATCATGATGTGGCGGATCCGGCCCTCGATCCCGGCCCCGGCGGCCAGTTCGAGCACCTTGTGGGCCTCCTCGACCGGGTACTGCGGCCCCCGCTCGAGGATCGGCGGCACGAGTTCCAGTGCGATGGTGTTCAGCGGCACGAACTTGCTCCACATCTCAGTGTCTTGGTCCGGCGGATGGGCGACCCTGACCATTGGTAGCCGGTCTATACACCTTACGGACCCGCTCTGGCAGCGCGGTCAGCCACGTCGCTACAGGCTGGTCAGCGTCTCCACGTCCGGCCCATCGGTCAGCGTCGCGACCGCGGTGTCGAAGGTGACCAGGCGCAGGCCGTGACGCCGGGCCAGCGTCAGCAGATGGGCATCGGTCACCTGCCGGTGCCCGACGATCGTCGGGAAGTCGTCGTCGACCACCGACACGTCGTCGACGAGGAATCGGTGACCAGCCATCGACCGCAGCGCCGTAAGGACGCGGCGTGCGTCCGTCATTCCGATCGGCGCGGGTAACACCCGTGCGCATCAACGCACCAACAGGCCGGCGGCCGGGCCGCCGTGATAGACCACCCCCATGGCTGAACACGTCACCTTTCCCAGCTCCACCGGCCCGATGCTGGCCGGGGTGATCGACGTACCGGAGGGGCCGGTGCGCGGCTGGGGGGTGTTCGCGCACGGCTTCACGCTCGGCAAGGACTCCCCGGCCGCCGCCCGCATCTGCAAACAGCTGGCCTCCGACGGCATCGGGATGCTGCGTTTCGACAACCTCGGCCTCGGCGGATCCGGCGGCGACTGGGGGGACGGGTCGTTCACGGTCAAGGTCCGCGACACCATCGAGGCCTGCAGGTTCATGGTCGGGCGCGGTACCGCCGCCGACCTCCTGATCGGGCATTCCTGGGGCGGGGCGGCGGCACTCGCCGCGGCCGGGCAGGCGCCGGGGGTGCGGGCCGTCGTCACGGTGGGCGCGCCGTTCGATCCTTCCCACGTCGAGCATCAGTACGACGTCTGTCTGGAGCAGGTGTTCGCGGAGGGCAGCGGCCAGTGGATGGTCGGCGGTAAGACGCTCACCCTCAAGCGGGCCTTCGTCGAGGATGTCCGCGTGGCCCAGCTCAGGGACAAGATCAAGGAGCTCAGACTGCCGCTGCTGATCCTGCACTCCCCGACCGACAACACCGTGGGCATCGAGAACGCCAGCGATATCTTCTGGACCGCCCGCCACCCGCGCAGCTTCGTCTCGCTGGAGGGTTCCGAGCACCTGCTGACCGGTCCCGGTCAGGCCAGGCGGGCCGGCCGGATCATCGGCGCATGGGCCGACGCCTATCTGGGCGAGCGGTAGGCGGCGTCGAGATTGACGTCAGGGTCGTCAATCGGCGATTTTCACAGCCCTGGTGTGAGTCTCGACGCGTCCGGCGCGCACCATGTCCTCCCGGTCCACCACCTTGACCCGTTCGCGGCCCTGCACCTCGCCGCGTGAGATCTCGTGGGCGTCGAGGCGTTCCCATTCCGCCCAGGTGGTGTAGTCGACGTCGCGGTCCGCGAGGAACCCGAGGATCGCGTCCGGATCGGTGTTCTCGGGTGTGCGCAGACCGGGCAGGTCGGCCAGCAGGCTGCCGACGGTCTCGGCGGCGTCGGATTTGGTGTGCCCGATCAACCCGACCGGGCCGCGTTTGACCCAGCCGGTCACATAGGTGCCCTCGATCATGGTGCCGTCGATGTCGAGCACCCGCCCGGCCTGGTGCGGCACCACCCCCGCGTGGTGGTCGAACGGCAGGTCGGCCAGGTGGGTGGAAAGGTAGCCGACCGCGCGGTACACGGCTTCGACCGGCCAGTCGGTGAATTCGCCTGTCCCGCGGACGGTTCCGTCGCCGGTGAGCTCGGTCCGCTCGGTGCGCAGGCCCCGCACCCGGTCCGGTCCCAGCACCTCGACCGGGGCCTGGCACAGGTGCAGGTGGATGCGGTGCGGCGCTCCGGTGGGCTCGCGTTCCAGGTATTTCATCATGGTGTCCACGACGAGTTTGGTGGCCTTGCTGGAGTTGATGGCCAGCTGGCTGGCCTCGTCGATCTCGAAGCCCTCCGGGTGCACGACGACGTCGATGCTCGGCGAATGCGACAGCTCACGAAACTCCATGGGGCTGAACTTGATCTGCGCCGGGCCACGCCGGGCGAACACGTGCACGTCGGTGGCCTGGTTGGCGGCCAGCCCCTGGTAGACGTTTCCCGGAATCTCGGTGGCGAGCTGCTCGTCGGCCGGTTTGGCCAGCATCCTGGCGATGTCGAGGGCGACGTTGCCTGCACCGAGGACCGCGACGTGCTTGGCGCTCAGCGGCCAGGTCCTGGGCACATCGGGGTGGCCGTCGTACCAGGACACGAAGTCAGCGGCGCCGTAGCTGCCGGGCAGGTCGATGCCGGGGATGTCGAGCGGGCGGTCGGCGCGGGCCCCGGTGGAGAAGATCACCGCGTCGTAGTGCCTGCGCAGATCGGGCAGCGTGACGTCGGTGCCGTAGTGCACGTTGCCGATGAAGTTGACCCGGCTCTCGTCCCGGCCGAATACCCGGCGCAGCGCCTTGACGATCTCCTTGATCCGCGGATGGTCCGGGGCGACGCCGTAGCGGACGAGCCCGTACGGGGCAGGCAGCCGGTCGAAGACGTCGACCCGGGACCGCTCGTACTCCTTGGTCAGGATGTCTGCGGCGTAGATGCCCGCGGGACCCGCTCCGACCACTGCTACCTGGATCTGCCTCATGACCGCCTCACGTGTTTTAGGTAAGGCAAGCCTAAATATGCTGGCTCTTGCCGCAAGGGCTCCCCGGGGAGATTCGCGTCACCCCGGCCCGGGTGCGATAGCGTCACGACATGTCCGACGCAGCCACCCAGATCGCGTTCGTGCAGGCGACCTGGCACCGCAACATCGTCGACCGGGCCCGCGCGGGGTTCACCGACCGAATCACCGCCCTTGGCTACGCCGCCGACGTCTGCGAGTTCTTCGAAGTTCCCGGCGCTTTCGAAATACCGCTCACGGCAAAGCGTCTCGCGCGCAGCGGGCGCTACCGCGCGATCGTCGCGTCAGCCCTCGTAGTCGACGGAGGCATCTACCGGCACGAGTTCGTGGCCACCGCGGTGATCGACGGGCTGATGCGCGTGCAACTCGACACCGAGATCCCGGTGTTTTCGGTCGTGCTGACCCCGCACCACTTCCACGAGCACGACGAGCACGTCGGCTATTTCACCGAGCACTTCGTCAAGAAGGGCGCCGAGGCCGCCGACGCGGTCGCGGCGACACTCGAACTGCACGCCTCACTCGGTTAGGTCCGCACCCCGCCCGGGTACGGGCCCGCGCGTTTCCGGGACCCGAGCGTCCCGATCGGGATCGGATCCATTATCCGTTGTGGGACGATGCGTACGTGGTCACCCACAATCCACTGCGCCGGAGGCAACCGGTGCAGGAGCGCAGTAAGCGGCGCGTCGAACGGATTCGGGCCGCGGCGATGACGATCCTCGAGTCGCAGGGCGCCGACGCCGTGACCACTCGTGCCATCGCCGATCTGGCCGGGGTGCCGATCGCCACGGTGTACCAGTTCTTCCCGAACCGCGAGGCCATCCTGCAGGAGATCATGCTGGACCACCTGGCCCGGCGCGACGCCGAGGGCGCGGCGAGATTGTGCGCCATGAAACCCGCCAGCCTGGCCGCCGTGGTGCACGCCATCTTCGAATTCCACTACGAGCACCTGCACGCCCATCCGCACCTGGTGACCCTGCACTACACCAGCCTGACCCGGGGCCTGCTCGCCGATCCGCGGCTGCGCCGGGCCCGGTTCGCCGACGCGCTGCACACCGCGCTGCTCAACTGGGGACTGCTGCGGCCCGGCACCGATCCGCTGGCCACCGCGGTGGCCGTGGAGATCGGGGACCGGGTGCTGGAGATGGCCTATCACGCGGGCCCGGCCGGCGACCGGGCCGTACTCGCCGAAGGCGAGCGGGCCCTGACGCAGTACCTGCAGATCTACGCCGCGCCCGCGCCCTGACCGGATTTGTGCTGTTTGAGCAGCGCGAACCGGGCGACGGTGCCGACGAACGCGGCGAGAGCGGCGGGCCGGGCCCCACCCGCAGGACCGGCCACGGCCCACCGGGTACCGCGCCGATCGAGGGTCAGCCGATCCACCGGGTGGGCGAAGACGGTGGTGCGGGTTCCCGGTGCGCCGGGGTGCTGCCAGCCCTCGACGAGGTGTACTTGCATCGGCCCGCCGTGCAGGTACCGCATCCGCACCGTGGACACGGTCTTCGACACCACGATCGTGCCGGTCGGATACTCGCCGCCGATACCCACCTGGATGGCGCCGTCGAGCACCGGGACGGTCAGCAGGATCGTTCCGGTGGCGAGGTCGTCGAGCTCGACCGAGCCCAGGGCACAGGCACGCGCAGTCATGCCTTTAATGATTATCATTTTCATGTGCCCGGCGCACATGAAACCAGCGCGTCAGCGTGAAGCGCTGCCGCCCACCTCGGCGGCGAGTGGGGGCGGCAGCGGTTTGCTCGGGCTCGGGGGAACCGACGAATCTGCCCCAGTCGACGGGGCCGCCGCGGCGCCGGGACCGTGGAAGTCCACCATCGGCTCCTCACGGATGACCTTCTCCCCGACGCTCAGCACCAGGGACTTGGCCGTGATCATGTACTCGATACCGGCGTTCTCGGCCGTGTAGACGCCGTCGCCGGACCGGGTTGCCGGGATGACCAGCTTGGCGCCGTCGCGCATCCGCACACCGCGATATTCGAGCTTGCCGTCGGACACCGAGCAGATCGCCACCCGGGATTGGCCGGTACTGCCGAAGGCCACGGTCGCATCCGTGCTGGCACACCGTGCCGTGGAATCGAGGTAGCCCCGCGAGTCGCTGGACGGGGCGCCCGCAGCGGACGGCGCCCCGACGGCGAGCAGGGCGAGTCCCGCCGCCGCGGCGACGGTCATGCGGCGTACCGCGATCACTTGAGTGAACACGCCTACCACTGAAGCACGACTTTGCTGCTGACGGCCTCGTCAACACCGATGCACTACCGAATCGTTAGGTCCCCGAGACACTTTGCGGGCCGGGCGGCCCGGTCCGGTCAGGGTTGCAGGCTGCGCAGCGTCCGGCGGACGAAGTCCTCCAGCAGGGCCTCGCGCGTCGGCCAGTCGTTGGTGGTGACCAGCAGCGCGTAGAAGCCCAGCAGGAAGAACACCGCGCTGTTCAGCGGGTCGACGTCGCCGTCCACCTCCCCGCGCCGCTGCGCGGACTCGATCTCACCCGCCACCCCGACGATCACCGGATGTTCCTGATCGTCGCCGATCCGCGGGCGCGTCTGAGAGAAGTGCAGGGCCAGAAAGTCTTTGAAGAGCAGCGCACCCAGCCGGCTCTCCAGGGTCAGCACCAGACGCATGGCCTCGCGCAGCGCGGCCGCCAGATCGTGCGGCTTCTTGAGGAACTGCGCGAACTGTTTGGCGATCCGCTCCTCCTCGCGCGTCTCCAACTCCAGCAGGACATGCTCCTTGGTCGGGAAGTGAAAGAAGAACGTGCCGTGCGCGACACCGGCGGCGGCCACGATCGCGCCGACGTCGGCCTCGGCCATGCCTGCGCGCTTGAACTCCGCGATCGCCGCGCCCATCAGCCGCTCCCGCGTCTGCAGGCGCTTCGTCTCCCTGGCCGACAACCCGTCCGCCACCGCCATATGCGTTCCTTCACCGTCGACCGACGGGCTCGACAGTATCGCGCGGCATCGGGTGGCCGGGATCTGTCACATTCGGCGGCCCCGCGGTGTCTTGTGGGGGTAACGACAATCGACAAGGAGTAACACCCATGGAACCCCGGCTGAACCTGTTCGAGAACGCGACCGCCATGAAGATGCTGAAGTACGTGACCGGAGCGAGCCGGGTGATCAAGGATTCGCAGCTGCCCGATTCCACCCGCGAACTGGTGGCCCTGCGGGTCAGCCAGATCAACGGCTGCGCCTTCTGCACCGATATGCACACCAAGGACGCCACCGCTGCCGGTGAGACCCAGACCCGCCTCAACCTGGTCGCGGTGTGGCGCGAGGCCACGGTGTTCACCGAGGCCGAGCGGGCGGCCCTGGAACTGGCCGAGGAGGGCACCCGGATCGCCGACGCGGCGGGCGGTGTCAGCGACGAGGTCTGGACCAACGCCGTCAAGCACTACGACGAGGACCAGCTCGCCGCGCTGATCTGCCTGATCTCGTTCATGGGCACCGTCAACCGGCTCAACGTCATCACCCGCCAACCGGCTGGCGATTACCAGCCCGGTCAGTTCAAGTAGTCATCCGGCCGGCCGGGTTACAGCAGGTTGCGCAACTGCTCGACGAGCTTGACCCGGTCGGCCGGGGTCTCCCCGATCGGCACCACGTTCAGCGTCGTGACGCCGGCTTCGCGGTAGGCCGCCAGCCGCTCCTTGACGAATCCCGCGGTGCCGATCAGAGATACATCCCGAACCAGGTCGTCGGGGACCGCCTTGGCGGCGGCCTCCTTGTCGCCGGCCAGGTACAGCTCCTGGATCCGGTCGGCCTGGGCGCCGTAGCCGTAGCTGGTGGCCAGCGCGTGATAGAAGTTCTTGCTCTTGGCGCCCATGCCGCCGATGTAGAGCGCGAGATGCGGTTTGACGAATTCCCGCAACGGCTCGACGTGCTCGCCGATGGCCAGCACCGGCCCGGCGTACACGTCGAGCTCACCCAGGGCCGGGTCCCGCTTGGCGGTACCGGCCGCCAGCGCCTCGCCCCAGACCTCACGGGCCTTCTCGGGCAGGAAGAAGATCGGCTGCCAGCCCTCGGCGATCTCGGCCGCCAGCTCGACGTTCTTGGGCCCGAGTGCCGCGAGCAGGATCGGGATACGTTCCCGCACAGGCGTGTTGATGAGCTTGAGCGGCTTGCCCAGTCCGGTCCCCCGGTCGGCGGGCAGCGGGACGGTGTAGTGCTTGCCCTGGTACTGCAGGCGTTCGCGGCGCCACACCCGTCGGCAGATCTCGACGGCTTCGCGGGTGCGGCCGATCGGCGCGTCGTAGGCGACCCCGTGGAACCCCTCGATCACCTGGGGGCCGGAGGCGCCGAGCCCGAGGATGAAGCGGCCGTCGGAGACGTAGTCGAGGCCGGCCGCGGTCATCGCCGTGAGCGTGGGCGTGCGGGTGTAGAGCTGCAGGATGCCCGAGGCCAGTTGCACCCGCTGGGTGCAGGCCGCCAGGTAACCCAGCGCGCTCACGGCGTCGAACGAGTACGCCTCGGGGACGAAGACGATGTCGAGGCCGGCCCGTTCGAGGTCGGCGACCTCGGCGGCCACCTCCTTGAAACCGCCCGCGTAGTTGATGCCGAGTCCGATCCGCATGGTCACTGAGCCGCCAGCGCTTCGGCCTGGATCCGCTCGAACTGCGCGCCCATCGCCTCGGCGAGGGCCTGCGCGCCCGACAGCGGCCGCACCATCACCATGAAGTCGTCGATCAGGCCGTCGTCGTCGGTGTGGAGGAAATCGCATCCGGTGATGGTCTTGCCCGCGACCGTGGCCTCGAAGACGAGTGCGTGGTCGCGACCGTTGGCGTCGGCGATCTCGCGCACGTAGCGGAAGTCCTCGAAGACCCGCAGCACGCCGCGCAGGATGGCCGCGGTGATGGCCTTGCCGGGGTAGGGCTTGAACGCCACCGGGCTGGTGAACACGACGTCGTCGGCGAGCAGCGCGACGATGGCCGCCTCGTCGCGGGCCTCGACGGCTTGGCGGAAGGGATGCATGCGACACCTCGTGTAGTCACTTTGTTGATTAGGTGTGGATGACGCTAGTGTCGCGGTCCGGGTTTGTCCATATGCGTCTAATCACTTTGTTGAATATTCACCACGATGTACGCTGCGCGCGTGGCGTTACGCGATGCGGTGCTGGCCGCCCTGCTGGAAGGTGAGTCCTCCGGATACGACCTGGCCAAAAGCTTCGACGCCTCGGTCGCCAACTTCTGGACCGCGACCCCCCAGCAGCTCTACCGCGAACTGGATCGCCTCACGACCGACGGCCTCATCCGGTTCCGCACCGTCGAGCAGGAACGCCGGCCGAACAAGCGGATGTACTCGCTGACCGACGCCGGCCGCGCCGCGATCCACGCGTTCAGCGCCAAGCCACCGAAACCGTCGACCATCCGCGACGAGCTGCTCATCAAGGTCAACGCCGTCGACGCCGGGGACATGGTGGCGGTGCGCGATTCGGTGGCCGGGCAACTCCGTTGGGCCACCGAGAAACTCGACCGCTATCGACGAATGCGCAGCCGAATGCTCGCCGACCGCACCGAGGCGGACTATCTCCTCGACAGTTCCCGCATCGGGCCCTACCTCACACTGCTGCGCGGAATCTCGTTCGAGGAGGAGAACATCCGCTGGGCCGAACACGCACTGTCGGTCATCGAGCAGCGGCTGTCCTCCCGGGACTGAGGCCGAGGCCGGTCCGGCGGGCCGCCCCGGTCACGGTGCCGCATCGCGCAGGATGTCCTGCAGCCGGTCGAGCGGATCACCCGTGCCGGGGTTGAGCCGCCGGGTCGCGCCCGGCTCCTCGGGCGTGGTGCCCGCCGCGGGTGGCGGGGGCGGCGCGGATCCCTGCGGCGGGGGTGGAGCCGGGGGCGGGGCGATCCCGGCGGCCGCGATCTTGGCGTCCAGCCGGGCCGCCGAATCCGCGCGGACGGCGCGGCGCTGCGGGTCGGGATCGGGGTTCGGGCCGAAGCATCCGTCCGGGGCCTGTTCCACCAGCTCCCGGGCGCTCCGGTAGCGGTCGAGTGCCGTCGCGCCGTCGAACGCGGCCGCCGCCCGGTCCCCCATGGTCTCGCGAACCAGGACCAGGTTCACCCGCGACGGGCAGGAGTCGGCGTGATCGGTGCGCGCCAGGGCATCCGAGAATCCGCGATCGGCGTCGTCGAGCCGGTTCTCCAGCACGGCCAGCGCGCCGGCGGCGAACGGTGCCTTGGCCGGTTCGGCCACGTTGAGCACCGACAGCGCCGCGGCGTCGCGGCGCAGCGCGTCGGTGTCGCCCTCGGTGAAGTCGGTGACCGCGGAGCCCCCCAGAAACACGACGGATAGGCATTTCACGATGGCCGCGACCATCAGCAGCGCGATCGGCGCGGAGAACACCAGCAGCCGGGTCCGGACGGTCATGACGTCACGTCCACACCGCCGAACCGGGTCCGGCGGAATTCGCGCAGCACCAGATACAGCTCGATCAGGATCAGCGCCCCGGCCCCGAGGGCGAACACCCAGTACGTCTCGATCCCGGCCGGCGCCGGGGCGATGGAGCTGCGTTGCCCTGCCCGGGCCGCGGGCAGCTCGCCGGTCAGCGGGCCGTCGTCGGCCCGCGAGACATAGGGAACATCGAGCTGACCGGCGACCCGGCGCAGCGCGCCCGCACCGGCGTCGGTGCCGTAACCGAGCACCGCGCCACCATCCACCGAACCCTCCGGAATCTCGAATTCGCGTGGCTGCGCCTGTGATTGCGCCGCGCCGGCCCCGAGGTAGAAGACCAGGTTCTCGGCCCGGGGATACTGCTGCACAGCGCTGATCAGTTGGTAACGCAACGCCGTGCCCGCCGCGCCGACGTCGGTCTGCGCGGTCGCACCCGGCGCGGACGGATACGGCCTCAGCTCGTCGATGACGGGGCGCAGGCTCCAGGTGTCCTCGGACAGCGGCCAATCCAGTGATGCGCGCGAGTCGAAGGCGATGACGGCGAACCGGGCCTTCGGGTAGTGGTCGATCAGCGCTTCGATATCGGCCCGGGCCGCGGCGATGCGGGCCCGGCCGCCGCGATCGGTGGCCCGCATATCGGCGGAGCGGTCGACCACGAGGAAGATGCTCGGCTCGGTGGCGCCGGCGATCCGGGCGGGCCGGTCCGCCGCACCGCCCAGCACCGGCCGGGCCGCGGCCAGCAGCAGGAGCACCGCCGCGGCCGTGAGCCCGGCCCACCGCCACCGCGCACTGCGACCGGATCCCGATACCCGCCGCAACGCCAGGACGCAGGCGAGGATCACCGCCGCGGCCAGCAGGGCCAGCAGCGCCGGGGGCAGTACGGGATGCCAGGTCATCGCCGTACCGCCAACGGCCACAGGGCCAGCCCCGTCACCGCGATCAGCGCCACCACCACAGGCACGTCGGGGGTTTCCGCCGATCTGGTCGCGGCCGGTCCGCCGGCTCCCGCCGCGGGTGGGTGGCTGCGGATCTCGTCCAGGTGCGCGGTCACCCCGGAGTCGGCCGGGTAGGACCGGCCGCCGGTGGCGCGGGCGAGCTCGCTCAGCCCGTCCCCGGTCGTCGTGGTGGCCAGGACGTTGACCTGGACGCCCGCCGCGGCCGCCAGGTCGCGGAGCCGGTCGGCGGTGAACAACGCGGGCCCGTCGGATGTCTCGGGGCCCACATAGATCAGCGAACGTCGTTGCGCGGCGGTCTGTTCGAAGGACGGGAACCCGGTCAGGCACATCGCGAGGACGTCGTCGGCGTTCGCGGAGTAGTCGGTGTAGGACACCGGGGACATGAACGGTGCGCCGTCCTGCGACTGCGGCGGCTGGGCGTAGCCGCTGAATTGTGCTGCCGCGTACTGATAGTCGCGGGTGAGCGGGACGATGCGCCGATTGGCCGAGGTCAGCCCGATGCGCTGGGTGCCGAATGAGCCGACCTGTTCGGCGACGTGCCGCAGCGTCTCGCTCACCGCCGGATCGGTCACCGGGCCCCCGACACACACCATGATGTCCTCGGGTTCGGTGGCCTCGGCGCTGCCCTCCGATGCCGGCAGGCCGGTCGGGCGCGCCGCGACGAGCACCGTCGCCATCAGGGCCACCCCGAGCAGGGTGATCGACACCAGGGCGGAGATGGTGCGCAGCCGCACGGCCCGAACGTATTCCGGGAGCTGGGTCAAACGGGCCGTATTGGCCAGCGGCCGGGGTCGGGGCCGGTCTGCCCGCTCGGGCCACAGCAGGGCCGCCGCGACACAACCGGCCAGCGCCACGCATCCCGCGATCACGACGAGCCACCAGATCAGGTCCATCCGCGGATCAACTCCTCGGTGTGCTCACTGACCGCACCGATGTCGACCGCCGACCGCTGGTTGAACTGGACGTCGGTCAGCTCGGACAGGATCGGCGCGGCGGGGGCCAGCTCACTGTCGGCGATGGCGTCCACCTGCATGTACTGGGCCGCCACGCCGGTCGCGTCCTGCAGAAACGTGCGCAGCTCGCTGCTCAGCGCCGCACCTGCCCGCCTGGCCGTCAAATCGCCCGCACGGTAACGATCTCCGATGCCGCGCACGGCGCGGGCGGCCCGGCGCCGGATCAGCTCGCCGCGGGCCGCCCCGACGACGGGCAGGTCACGCAGCCGCCGCCCCGGCATGGTGAGCACGAAAACCGCGGCATACCAGGCGATGAGGACCAGCACCAGGGCCGCGGCGACCCACAGCCACCACGCCGAATACGGCTCCGGACCGATCACATGGCGAAGCAGATCGTCATCCGGCACGGGCATACACCCCGGTCATCGCCGTCAGGGCGGGCTTGATCCGCGCGCTGCCGGTGATCCGCGCATGCGGCACCCCATGCGTGGTCATGAACTCCGAGAGATGCTCCCGCCTCTCGTGTTCGGCACGCCGATAGGCCTCCACGACGTGCGGCCCGAGCGTCTTACCGTCCAGCACCGCCCGGCCGTCGACGACCTCGTACCCTGGCCCGGCGTCCTCAGCCGAGCTGACCGCGGGCAGGTCCGGGACCAACGCCCACAGCACATCGTGCCGTCCGGTAAGCGACCGCAGGACCTCGCTGCACCGCCCGGTCACCTCGGGTTCGTCGGAAACCACGAACACCAGCAGCCGGTGCCGGTAGTGCCGGGCGACCCACTCCAGCTGAGTCAGGATGCTGCTCGGGCCGGGCCGGGTGGTGGCATGGTGGTGAAACCGGTGCAACATGCTCTCGATGTGGGTTTCCCCGCGCCGCAGCCGGATGTCGACGCAGCCGCGACGATCGCCGAGCACCATGCCGATCTCGTCGGAGCGGGGCAGCGTGATCAGCCCGATGGCGCCGATGGTGTGGGCTGCGACATCCCGCTTCAGTTCACCGGAGGGCGCCAGCGCCGACATGTTCCGGCCGGTGTCGGTCACCACCAGGATCTTGTGGTGCTTCTCCGAGACGAACCGCTTGATCAGCGTATGGCCCGAGCGCGCGGTGGCCTTCCAGTCGATGTCGCGGACATCGTCGCCGGGCACATAGGGCCGCAGCTCGTCGAATTCCAGGCTGCGGGTGTGGATCAGCGCGTAGCGGCCGCCCTCGAGCAGGCCACCGGCGTCGCGTCCGAGGTACGCCTTGGCAGCGTCAAGGTGCTTGCCCACGTGACAGACCTCCCGTGCTCACGGCACCGCGACGGCGTTCAGCACCGCCTCGACCACCACGTCCGGGGTGATGCGGGCGCTGGCCGCCTCGAACCCAAGGATCAGGCGGTGGCGCAGGACCCGGTGGGCGAGCCGCGCGATGTCGTCGGGCACCACATGGTCGCGGCCGCGCAGCACGGCCAACGCACGGGCCGTTCGGCAGAACGCGATGGTGGCGCGCGGGCTGGCCCCGTACTCGACGAGCCTGGCCAGGTTCGCGGGCAGATAGGCGCCGGGGTCGCGGGTGACGGCCACCAGGCTGCTGGCGTACTCGACCAGCGTGCGGTCCATGTGCACCGACCGGACGATGTCCTGGACCCGGCGCACCTCGCCGACGCCGACGACGGGCGGGGCATGGTGACCCCGCTCGTACAGGCCCGCATCCATCCGCGCGATCAGCTCGACCTCGTCGTGGACCGACGGGTAGTGCACCAGCTCCTTGAGCATGAACCGGTCGGTCTGCGCCTCCGACAGCGGATAGGTGCCCTCCTGGTCCACCGGGTTCTGGGTGGCGATCACCAGGAACGGCTCGGGGATCGGGTATTCGACGCCCGCGATGGTGGTCTGGCGCTCCTGCATCGCCTCCAGCATGGCGCTCTGGGTCTTGGCGCTCGACCGGTTGATCTCGTCGAGCAACACGATGTTGGCGTGCACCGGGCCGAGTTGCGTGGTGAACGAATGGCTGCCGGCCTCATAGATCTGGGTGCCGATGATGTCGCTGGGCAGCAGGTCGGGGGTGCACTGGATCCGGCGGAAGCTGCCGTCGATGGATTCGGCCACGACCCGCGCAGCCGTCGTCTTGGCCAGGCCGGGCACGCTCTCGATGAGCAGATGTCCGCCGGCGAGCAGGGCCACCAGCATCGATTCCCGCAGGTGGCCCTGGCCCACGACCTTGGCCGAGAACGCTGACGCCACCGCCCCCACGATGTGCTGGGCTTCGGCGATGTCACGGCGGTCGGACTGTAATCGCGGTGCGGTCATGGATCCTTCCGGTACGGGGCCCTCCCCGTCGTATGTACCCAGACTCGGCCGATGTCATGCCTTCCGAGGCTTACCCGGGCGTTACACGCGCTCCGGCACCATTGCCGGGGTGCCGGTGGGCACGGTGGCGGGTCGCAGCCAGGTGGCCACGTTACGCACATAGTCCTTGAAGACCGCAAGCCGCACCGGGTCGGCCTTGATCTCGGAACCGGGCACATCGGTGACGAACGACGGCGCCCCACGGTCCAGATCCCAGTTGTAGTCGGCGAAATGGTGGAAGGTCGACTCGGCGACCGCGCGGCCCATCGGCCTGCCGTCCGAGGCGGTCTCACCGTCCAGGACGACGGCGAGGTTGAACCGCCTTCCGGTGTGGGTGCTGCGGCCCTGCGCGAGCACGGCCGCGAACGGGGTGTCCGCCGACACCGCACCCTCGTGCGGGTGGGCCGGGAACCATTCGATCCGCCCGCTGGCCGTCCGGTCGGTGTGCAGCAGCGGGTGGACGGGCCCGTCGACGAGGACCGGCTGGTAGTCCCCGTTGGCTCCGGAGTGGTAATTGGGCCACGAGATGCCGGGGTTGTCCTGGTCGTCGCACAGCGCGGCGGTGTCGAGGCTGTTGTCGTGGAACTGGTTGACGGCGCCCAGCGTGCCGAGGCCGAGCAGGCAGCTCCCGAGGTCCTGGTGGTCGCGGGCGGTGAGCACGCCGCCGCCGTTCTCCCGGAACCGCCGGATCGCGGCGCACTCCGCGGTGGTGAGTCCCTCGCCGACGTCGACGGCCATCAACCACACCTGGTCGAAGTCGAGGGCGTCGAGCCGGCTCAGGATCGGATCCTCGTCACCGTCGGCACGGTTGCGCGCCGTCACCTCGTGGCCCGCGGCGCGCAGTTCGTCGGCCAGCAGCGAGAACCGGGTGACATCCCAGTCGTCGGGGCTTTCCGTGATCGTCGTCTGCAACAGGATCTTGGACATCGGGGTTCCTTCCTTGTCCGGTTGGTATCAAGGCTGACGTGGCCGCGGGCAGATCGGACCCTTGGAAGTCCGTGGTCGGCGTTCCGTAGTGCAGTGACGATGCCGCGGCCACACCGGTTCACCCCGGGGCGGAATGCCACATCGACCGGTTCCGTTATCCAATGCGCATACCGGGAACCAGGACCGATGGAGGAGGTAGGCGTGAAATTCCTGCTGCTGACCCTCATCGCGCATCGACCCGACGCGCTCACCGGGGTGAAGAACACCCCGGCCGACCGGCTGCGTGAGGTCGTCGACGCGGCGGTGCTGGCCGAGGAACTCGGCTTCGACGGGTTCGCCGTCGGAGAACGCCACGAAGATCCGTTCATCTCGTCGGCGCCGCCGGTGGTGCTGAGCAATATCGCGGCCCGCACATCGACGATCGGGCTGTTCACCGCGGTCACCACCTTGAGCCTGCTCGACCCGGTGCGGGCGTTCGAGGACTATTCGACGCTCGACAACCTCTCCGGCGGGCGGCTCGAGCTGATCATCGGCAAGGGCAACGGCTCGGCACAGGCCCAGCTGTTCCAGGTGACCACCGACGACCAGTGGGACCGCAATCGCGAAGGCTACGAGCTGTTCCGGCTGTTGTGGGGCAGCGATACCGTCACCTGGTCCGGCCGGTTCCGCCCGCCGCTGGTCGACGCGAAGGCGCTACCCCGGCCGCTGCAGGACACGATCCGGATCTGGCACGGCAGCGCGACAAGCCAGGATTCCGTCGACCTCGCGGCCCGCCACGGCGACCCGATCTTCTCGGCGAACGTGACCTACCCGATCGAGCCGTACGCTGAACTGGTGCGCCATTACCAGGAGCGCTGGGCCTTCTACGGACACCGCCCCGAGGATGCGCTGGTGGGCGCCGGAACCGCCGGATTCCACATCGCGCCGACATCCCAGCGGGCCTTGGCCGAGTACCGCCCGGCATTCGAAGCGCGGCTGGCATTTCAGCGCGAGGCCGGGCTCCCGGTGGTGTTCGACTCGATCGAAGACTTCGTCGACCGCAGCTCGGCCCTCATCGGCAGCCCACAGCAGGTGCTCGACAAGGTGGGCCGCTACCACGAACAACTGGGCCACGAGGCGATCCACCTCAGCGCCGACGCCGACGGCGTCACGGTGGATCAGAAGCGGCGCGGTCTCGAGCTGTTCCAGTCCGACGTGGCTCCCGTTCTGCGCGAGCAGTTCCCGAGCAGACCGCTGTCAGCCCAGTCAGCCCTACCGCAGTCGACAGGAAATGGGTGAAACATGACCACCACCGACGCCACAGCCACCTTCGAAGCCGCCTGGACCGAGTGGCACCGCGAGCGCGAGGCCTACTACGGCGATCCCCTCGGCTGGGTCAGCCTGACCGGCCTGCACTGGCTCAGCGACGAATTCGAGACCGTGGCCGACCTTCCCGGTCGCTGGCGCGCCGACCGGGACGCGGTCCATGTGCAGGGGATCGTGGGCACCGAACGCCTGGAACCGGTCGAGGGCGCGCCGGGGCTGCTCGTCGAGGACGGCGACCGGCGCATCGAGGTGATCCGGCGGACCGGCTCGGTCGCGCTGCGCGTGCACGACCCGTCCTCGCCGCACCTGCTGGCCTACCACGGGATCCCGGCCTACCCGCCCACCGAACGGTGGCAGGTCACGGGCAGGTTCACCCCGTATGACCGGTCGCAGACCGTGACGACCGGCGCGGTGGTCGAGGGGCTCGAGCATCACCACACCGCCGTCGGCGTCATCGAGTTCGAATTGGCGGGCACCGCACAGCGTCTCGTCGCCTTCGCCGGCAAGGACGGTGGCCTGCAGGTGTTGTTCACCGACGCCACGAGCGGGGTGACGACCTACCCGGCCGCCCGGTCACTGGCGGTCGCCGCGCCGGGTGAAGACGGGGCGGTGACGCTGGACTTCAACCGGGCGTCGAACCTGCCGTGCTCGTTCACCGACTATGCGACGTGCCCGGTCGCGCCCGCCGAGAACCGGCTCGCCGTCGCCGTCGAGGCCGGCGAGAAGAAGCCCCGATGACCCAGGCGACGCGGCTGCGGGTGCTCGTCCCCTCCGACCTCGGTGTCGACGTCCTGCGGGCCTCGACGGATTTCGAGCCGGTCCGCTACCAACCGGACGACCCGTCGCCGGATCATCGGGACGCCACGGTGGCCGTGGTCGGCTACGAGAACGCGCCCACCGTCGGCGCCTGGTTCGCCGAATTGCCGCGGCTGCGCCTGATCCAGACCCTCAACGCCGGTTACGAGCAGTGGCTGCCGTACCTGCCTGACGGGGTGATGCTGTCCAATGGTCGTGGGGCGCACGGTGGTTCGTCGGCCGAATGGGTGGTCGCCGCGCTGCTGGCGATCTACCGGGAGCTGGCGCTGTTCGGCGAACAGCAGTCGGCGGGCGTGTGGCGCGCGAAAAACACCGAGACGCTGATCGGCAAGCACGTGGTGGTGCTGGGTGCCGGTGACCTCGGGGCCAATCTGGCGGCCAGGCTGGCACCGTTCGAGACCCGGGTGACGCTGGTCGGGCGGCGGGCCAGGCCGGGCGTGCACGCGCCGGGGGACCTCGATGCCCTGCTGCCGACCGCCGACGCCGTGGTGTCGCTGCTGCCCGCGCACGAGTCCACCTACCGGATCATCGACGCCGGTTTTCTGGCCAGGCTGCGTGACGGCGCGATCGTGGTCAACGCCGGCCGGGGCGGGGCCGTCGACACCGACGCGCTCGTCGCGGAGTTGACCTCCGGGCGGCTGCGCGCCGCCCTCGACGTCACCGACCCCGAACCGCTGCCGCCGGGACACCCGCTGTGGACGGCGCCGGGGCTGTTGCTGACCCCACACGTGGCCGGGAGTACCGCGGGCGGGTGGGAACGGGCCTGGGTGATCGCGGCCGAGCAGATCGGCATCTACGCCGATGGCGGCGTCCCGCCGAATCTGGTGGCCGGTCCCGGCGCACCGGTGCACTGATCGGCAGGCCTACTTCCAGGCGAACACCGGTTGTTCGAGTTCGTCGACCGGATTGTGGCGGCCCTCAAGGCCCAGCCAGCGCAGTTGCAGCAGCACCGCACCCGTCGGCGCGTGGATGAGGTCGTTGCCCAGCGGGATCTGCACCACGGGCCGCGGGCTCTCGGGGATCGTGATGAACCGCGGCGAATCCTCACGCTGCAGTTGGTGCAGACCCACCCGGTAGGCCGCGACCACCTCGTCCGGCGACGGCCGAAGCTCCAGGCGGCCGCCACCCCAGACCACCACCGGGGTGATGACGTAGCCGGACCGGGTCGGGTAGTCGTCGAGCAGACCGAGCACGCCCGACGGCGCCAGCGCGATGCCGACCTCCTCGTCGAGTTCCCGCAGGGCGGCCTCGACCGGGGTCTCCCCCGGATCGAGCCTGCCGCCCGGGAGGGCCCACTGCGCGGCGTGCGAGTTGAGCCGGGACGTCCTTCGGCACAGCAGAAATGCGGCGCCACCGGACACATCGACCATGCGGCCGTCGAGCCCCGGTTCCGGCATCGGCCTGCCGTCGATCCAGTCGTCCACCGGCGCGGGGTCGACCCGGTCCTCGCCCACCTCGGAATCGACCAGCACCACCGCGACCGCCGCGTGCCGCTTCGCCGGGTCGGTCACGACGCGACGGTCGTGGCCGGCCAGATGCGACCGGATCCGGTCCCGCAGGGCAGCGTCGTAGGCGATCGTCACGACTCGACCATAAAGGGTGCGCGGGGACGCGGCCTCGGCACCGCTGATGCGAGAGTGGTAAAAGTGATTATTGGGATTGAAGGCCGGGTATGGATGCCCGCGCGGGGACCGGTCCACGGCAGCGAGGAGAAAAATGCCGGTCGGCAGTTCGCCTGTGGCCAGGAGCGGTCCGGCGGTGGCCGCTGCGGCCGGCGTCCTGGCCTTCACCGTCGCGGTGCCCGGCGACGCGGTCCCCGGCGCATCGGCGGCCCCGGAATGCTCCGACATCGAGGTGATCTTCGCCCGCGGCACCGATGAGCCCGCCGGGATCGGAGCCGTCGGCCAGGCCTTCGTCGACACCCTGCGCCCGATGGTGAAGGGCTCGACGATCGGCACCTACGCGGTGCAGTACCCGGCATCGTGGGATTTCTGGGAGGCCGCGGCCGGGGCCAACGATATGAGCGGCCGGGTCCAGTCCACCGTCGACCGCTGCCCCAAGACCCAGATCGTGCTCGGTGGCTATTCGCAGGGCGCCGCCGTGGTCGACGTCGTCGCCACCTCCCCGGTCGCCGGCCTCGGCTACAAGGCCCCGCTGCCCCGCGCCGCCGTTCCGCACATCGCCTCGGTGGTCGTCTTCGGTAACCCGTCGGCCCGGCTCGGCCAGCCACTGACCCGGATGAGCCCCGACTTCGGTTCCAGAACCGCCGATCTGTGCAACACCAACGACCCGGTGTGCTCGCTCGGTCGCGATTTCGACGCGCACGTCAGCTATCCGAAGTCCGGCCTGATCAAGCTGGCCGCCCAATGGGCGGCCAAGCACATCAAGTCCCGGGAGTAGTCCGGTCAGCCCGCGTGCCCCTTCCCTGCGCGAGCAGACACAGACCTGCCCATTTTCGTCGGAAAGTGGGCAGTTTTGTGTCTGCTCGCGCGGGATCGGGACTGCCCGCATCGAGCCGCATCGGGCTCAGTCGGCGTGACCGTATTCGTCGAACCAGTACGCCAGCTTGCCCCGCCGGCTCACCGCGCGCAGCCGCGATTCGGCCGCGGCCCTGGTCTTGCTGGTGGTCACGATCAGCAGTTCGTCGCCGACCGCGATCCTGGTGTCGGGCAGCGGCACGAAGGTGTGGCCGGCCCGGATGATCAACGTGATCACCGCGGGGTCCGGCAGCCGCAGTTCCAGGATCGTGACGTTGTGCAGCCGCGAGGTCGGCTGCACGGTCATGGTGAGCAGTTCGGCGTCCAGGATGTCCAGCGGCGCGGCCTCGACCTGGATCTCGCGGGTGGTTTCGCTCTTGACCAGGCCGAGCCGGAGCGCGACCAGCCGCAGGCTCGGCGCCTGCACCAGGGTGAAGATCACCACCAGGACGAACACGATGTTGAGCAGCCGGTAACTGTCGGCGACGCCCGCGACGATCGGGAAGGTCGCCAACACGATCGGCACCGCACCACGCAGCCCGGCCCAGGACAGAAAGAGCTGCTCACGCAACGGGATCCGGAACCCGACCAGCGAGCCCAGCACCGAGACCGGACGGGCGATCAACAGCAGTACCAGCCCGATCACGATCGCGGGCACGATATCGCCTGCCAGATCGTGCGGATTGACCAGCAGCCCGAGCAACACGAACAACCCGATCTGGGCGAGCCAGCCCACCCCCTCGGCGAACGACCGCGTCGTCGACCGGTGCGGCAGACCCGAATTGGCCAGCACCACCGCGGACAGGTAGGCCGCGATGAAGCCGCTGGCGTGCGCCGAACCCGCGGCGGCGAACGCCACCAGCCCCAGGCCGAAGGTGGCGATCGGGTACAGGCCCGACGCGGGCAGCGCGATGCGGCGCAGCGTGAGCGCCCCGACGAATCCGACCGCAACGCCGAGTGCGACACCGGCCAGCAGCTCGTACACCAGGTGGCCGACCGCGCCCTCGGCGTGCAGGACGAACGGCACCACACTGAACGTCAGCACGAGGATCACCGCGGGTGCATCGTTGAACCCGGATTCGGCCTCCAGGAGTCCGGCCACCCGGCGCGGCAGCGGCAGCACCCGCAGCACCGAGAACACCGCGGCCGCATCCGTCGAGGCCACGATCGCCCCGAGCAGCAGCGCCAGCTGCCAGTCCATGTGCAGCAGCACATGCGCACCGAGCGCGGTGACCAACGTGCTGAGCACCACGCCGACCGTGGCCAGCGAGGCCGCGGGCGCCAGCACCCTGCGGATATCGGCGAACCGGGTGGTCAGGCCGCCCTCGACGAGGATCACCGCGAGCGCCGCGGTGCACACGTTCCTGGCGAGTTCGACGTTGTCGAAGGTCAGCCCCAGCCCGTCCTCGCCGAGTGCCATGCCGACCAGCAGGAAGAACAACAGGCTGGGGAACCCGACCTTGGTCGCCACCCGGGTTCCGACGATGCTGGCGAGCAGCACGAGACCACCGATCAGCAGGGTCATGTACAGCTGGTGCAAGCTCATTGTGGTGTCAGTAAATCAGGACCGAGGCCACCGGGTGCCCCCGGCGGATAGGCGAAGATAGCGGGGTGACGGAACGAAAGATGCGGATCGGGATCGCCGGTGCGGGCAATGTCGGGCGCTCCGTCGCACGGGAGTTGGTCGGCTCCGGGCACAAGGTGCTACTGATCGAACGCGAGCGGCACAGGTTCGAACCCGAGACGGTGCCCGCCGCCGATTGGCTGCTGGCCGATGCCTGCGAGTTGGCCGCCATGGAGGAGGCGGGCATCCACCTGTGCGATGTGCTGATCGCGGCGACCGGTGACGACAAGGCCAATCTGGTGGTCGGCCTGCTCGCCAAGACCGAGTTCGCGGTGCCGCGGGTGGTGGCCCGGATCAACGACGTCCGCAACCAGTGGCTGTTCGGCCAGGCGTGGGGCATCGACGTGGCCGTCTCGACGCCGGGCGCCCTGGCCGCCAGTATCGAGGGCGCCATCGACGTCGGTCACCTGGTGCGCCTGATGGGTCTGCAGCAGGGCCGGGCCGAGCTCACGAAACTGACTCTGCCCGAGGACAATCCGCTGGTCGGGCACCGCTTGGGCGAGGTCGAGCTGCCGAGGAACACCGCCCTGGTCAGCGTGATCCGGGCCGGCACCGTCCTGCTGCCCAGCCCCGAGGACGTGCTCGAAGGCGGCGACGAGATGCTGTTCATCGCCAACAGCGCCGCCGAGCCGTCGATCCGGGCCGCCATCCACGGTGCCGAGCTGCCGCACGCCCCGCTCGCATGAGCCCGGCTCCCCTGCTGGCCGACCCGGGTGACCTGACGGCACTGCGCGCTGTGGGCACCGACCCCGACGAACTGTTCGCCACCTTCGCCGCGTGGGCCCAGGACAACGGCACCGCGCTGTACCCGGCCCAGGAGGAGGCGCTGATCGAACTGGTCAGCGGGTCGAATGTGGTGCTGGCGACGCCGACCGGATCGGGCAAGTCCCTGGTCGCCACCGGGGCGCTGTACGCGGCGCTGGCCGGCGGCAGACGCTCCTATTACACGGCGCCGATCAAGGCACTGGTCAGCGAGAAGTTCTTCGCCCTGTGCGAGATCTACGGGGCGGCCAACGTGGGCATGCTCACCGGCGACGCCGCGGTCAACGCCGACGCCCCGATCATCGCGTGCACCGCCGAGATCCTGGCCAACATCGCGCTCCGCGAGGGCGGGGAGGACGCCGGGCGGGACCTGATGATCGTCATGGACGAGTTCCACTTCTACGGCGACCCCGACCGTGGCTGGGCCTGGCAGGTGCCGCTGCTTGAGCTGCCCAAGGCGCAGTTCCTGCTGATGTCGGCGACGCTGGGCGACGTCACCGCGCTGCGGGCCGACCTGACCCGGCGCAGCGGTCGGCAGACGGCCCTGGTGGCCGGCGCCGAACGCCCGGTGCCGCTGTTCTACTCGTACGCCACCACACCGATGCACGAGACCATCGGCGATCTGCTCGACACCAGTCAGGCGCCGATCTACGTCGTGCATTTCACCCAGGCCTCGGCGCTGGAACGGGCCCAGGCGCTGATGAGCGTCAACGTCAGCAGCAAGGCGGAGAAGGCCTCGATCGCCGAACATATCGGCGATTTCCGGTTTTCCACGGCTTTCGGGGCGACGCTGTCGCGGCTGGTGCGGCACGGGATCGGCGTGCACCACGCCGGGATGCTGCCCAAATACCGCCGCCTGGTCGAACAACTCGCCCAGGCCGGGCTGCTCAAGGTCATCTGCGGCACCGACACGCTGGGCGTCGGGATCAACGTGCCGATCCGGACCGTGGTGTTCTCGGCGCTGTCGAAGTACGACGGCACCCGCACCCGGCTGCTCAACGCCCGCGAGTTCCACCAGATCGCGGGGCGGGCCGGGCGGGCCGGTTACGACACTGTGGGCACGGTCGTCGTCCAGGCCCCCGACCACGAGGTGGAAAACCTCAAACAGTTCGCCAAGGTCGCCGACGACAAGAAGAAACGCCGAAAGCTGGTCCGGCGCAAGGCTCCCGAGGGCATGGTGCCGTGGAGCGAGGCCACCATGAACCGGCTGGTCGACGCCGCCCCGGAAGCGTTGAACAGCAATATGCGGGTGACGACGGCGATGATCCTCGACGTCATCGATCGTCCGGGCGATCCGTTCCTGGCGATGCGTCACCTGCTCGAGGACAATCACGAGCCGCGCAAACGCCAGCTCCGCCTGATCCGCGAGGCCGTCGGCATCGCCCGCTCGCTGCTGCAGGCCGGCGTGCTGGAACGGCTCAGCCAACCAGGCCCCGACGGGGGCCGGTACCGGCTGACCGTCGACCTGCCACCGGATTTCGCGCTCAACCAGCCGCTGTCCACGTTCGCGCTGGCCGCCATCGATGTGCTCGACCCGACCGCGCAAACCTATGCGCTGGACGTGGTTTCGGTCATCGAAGCCACCTTGGAGGATCCGCGCCAGATCCTGGCGGCGCAGCTGAACAAGGCGCGCGGTGAGGCCGTCGCCCAGATGAAGGCCGACGGGATCGAGTACGACGAGCGCATCGAGCTGCTCGACGAGGTGACCTACCCCAAACCGCTCGGCGAATTGCTCGGGCACACCTTCGAGGTGTACCTGCAGAGCAACCCGTGGGCCGCCGACGGCAAGCTGTCACCGAAGTCGGTGGTGCGGGAGATGTGGGAACGGGCGATGACGTTCCGCGAGTACGTCAGCCAGTACGGGCTGACCCGCTCCGAGGGGGCCGTGCTGCGCTACCTGTCCGACGCGTTCAAGGCGTTGCGCTCCGGCGTGCCCGCGGCCGCCAGGACCGAGGAGGTCACCGATATCGTCGAGTGGCTCGGAGAGCTGGTACGCCAGGTGGAT